>CAZJOB010000557.1:0-2409 GCA_964547435.1 uncultured Desulfatiglans sp.
TAAAAAGAACCTGTCACATTATATAAGTTCGCTCTTGATAACGCTTCTGGGATTATTAATTCTTACCATCATCCTCATGGCCTTAACGCCGCCGTTTATAAGAGATGAACTTATTCACCATCTTGCAGTACCAAAACTTTATCTTCAACATGGGAGAATATATGAGATTCCTTTTATGGAATGGTCCTATTTCCCCATGAATCTAAATCTCTTATACATGATACCTCTCTATTTAGGCAATGATATTGCACCAAAATTCCTTCATTTTGCCTTTGCACTTTTAACGGCTTTGCTCGTTTTTCAATATTTAAAATCAAGAACAAGCAAGAATTATGCCTTTTTCGGCGTTCTGTTTTTCCTTTCAATTCCGGTTATCGTTAAATTATCCATAACAGCCTACATTGATCTGGGAGAAATATTTTTCTCATTCGCGGCTCTTTTTTTAATTATGGAGTGGGTTGGAAGGGATTTTAAAATAAAATACCTGATTTATTCCGGAATAATGTGCGGCCTTGCCCTTGGAACAAAATATAACGGGCTTGTTACACTTGCTGTTCTTACCCTGTTTATTCCGTTTATCTATGCAAGGTTTAACACAGGGAAACATAGCGGTTTTATAATGCCTTTAGCCTTTGGAGTTCTGTTTGTTGGCGTATCTCTTACTGTTTTTTCTCCCTGGATGATAAGAAATATCCGCTGGACGGGAAACCCTGTTTACCCCCTATATGATCAGGTTTTCAATCCTGCTCAACAGAGCGAAATCCTGAATGATACATTGCATGAGGGCGGGACGAATAACAGGATCGGAATTTTCACATACAGACGCGAGGCCTACGGGGAGACAGGCCTGGAGATTGCTCTTTTGCCTGTGCGTATTTTTTTTCAGGGCAGGGATGATGACCCTCAGTATTTTGACGGCAAACTCAACCCTTTTCTTCTGATTTTGACACTATTCGCTTTTTTGCCTGTAAAAGATGAGCAGATAAGAATTAGAAGAGAAAAGAGGATTCTGCTGGCCTTTTCAGTGCTTTTTTTCAGCATTGCCTTCTTTTCAACCGGCCTGAGATTGCGCTATATCTCACCAATAATTCCGCCGTTGGTGCTGCTTTCAGTTTTCGGGCTATTCAATATTGTTGAACTCGTAAAAAGTCAATTTTCTTTGTTTGTCATTCCCCGACTTGATCGGGGAATCCAGCAATATCAGTTACTTATAGATTCCAGCCTTCGCGGGAATGACGTTTTTGGGACTTTTTGCGAGTTTAACAATATTTATAATGCAAAAGAGAAAATTCCGCGTAAATTATTAAGAAAAATATTGTTATTAATCGCGTTTTTAATCCCCTGCTGCGCTCTCTTTCTTAACGCCGAATATGTTTACAGTTTATTTAAAACAGTGGATCCTGTTCCTTTTATAGCCGGCAGAGTGAGCAGAGATGAATATATCGAAAAACGAATTCCTGAATATTCAGCAGTTCGTTATATAAACAAAAACCTTGATGATGATTCAAAGACCCTTTTTGTCTATACGGGCAAAAGAGGATATTACTGTGAAAGGGAATATCTGCTTGATGAAGAGATGGTAATACTTAATAGAGCAATAGGATCATCTGATAAAACGGAAGATATAACAGGGCATCTTAAAAATGAAGGAATTACTCATGTGCTTGTCAATTACAGACTTTTCGGAGAGTGGGTAAGAAATAATTTTCCATCCGAAAAGCAGGCACTAACCCAGGCATGGTTTAATGGAAGTGTGAATGTTCTATTTGTTAAGAATGGTTTTGGGGTTCTGGCCCTTTAGTTTATTCTGCGATACATTGTTTTTCTCTCTGTTGCTTGATTATTCTTTTTTTATCACCACGGAGGACACTGAGAGCACAGAGTAAAAGTTTGAAAAAACTACAGCCTGACTTTCAAGGTAGGCAAGGGCAACTTTATTACTTATGAGTGGCTTTTCCGAAATAAAACAATTTGTTACGAGAGCACCATTAATTATTACTAACATGAAAACAGATTATTATTTGTAGTATATGCCCATAAGCAACCCCTGACGGCGCGACAACCGCCTTCGCCAAGGCTTCGGCGTGTCAGGCATAGGTCGCCCCCTACTGTTAATTTTTCACAATGTGAAGTTTTATGGAAACTATAAAAGACTCCGTTTCTCATACGTTGCCGCGGAACGGTATAAATAAGCTTCCAAGGAAGTCAAAAACAGCTTGGTTTCGCATAGGTCTCCGCGAAGGTATAATTCGGTTTAATAAGTTCATCAACCCTTCCCTGTTTTCATTTGAAAATAAGGTCCAACTCCTCCCTTTTGTAAAGTGAAGGTCGGGTGGGATTTTGCCTTTTCATCAATCGAGCTTTTATTCTGCATGGTGCTGGCAACGCCTTCGTTAAATCCCCCTGCCC
>CAZJOB010000558.1:0-2399 GCA_964547435.1 uncultured Desulfatiglans sp.
ACAGTGCCCGGTTCGGAAACAGTGCGACCAGTATTCGAACAGACGCATTCGGGACAAATACAACAGTCAATGTGGGGGGCAATCGCCTGATATTCACCCCCCAGTTTACCGCCGGCGCCGGCACTCAATATTCATGGAAACTTGGTCCTGAAGCGCGAATATTTATCCGGGCTGAGATAACAGGTTACGGCCGTTACTTCTATAACACGGCCAACACCCAATATCAGGGCTCCTACTGGCTTACAAACATCCGCGCCGGTTATAAGACCGGTAACTGGTTTGCTGAGGCATGGGTCAAGAACGCGTTTGATATTGATTACATACCTGTAGCCTTTGAGTTCCCGAACGGTCAGTCAGGATTCGTGGCTGAGAATGGCGCGCCGCGTCAATTAGGTCTAAGGATGGGATTTAATTTCTGATAGTAACAAATGTGGTACTGATAGATCCCTGATCAATTCTTAACCTGGTTTATCCAGTTCAACAGAGCCGGTTTCTCAGTCCCCTCCCATTCTGGTGAAGTGCGAAGACTGATAAACTGCCTGAATATTGCATCCACAGCGGACACTGCCTGCTCGATGAGAAACATTTTTTCATAGAAAATGCCATCAGGATCATCATCCACATCGTGTGTTACCTTGGGGGCCTTGAATGATTTCAGGGTCAGCCATTCGGAATCCAGGGTGAATGAGTATTCGTTATCCTCTATTATCAATTTGAGCCGGCACTCTGTTACCTGCTTGTTTTCCAGTAAGGCAAACCTGGCCTCTTTCAGATGGGGATTATCTCCGGAACAGGTAATTTTTTCAGTGCCCTCGTCATCATCGTGCCTTAATACTATCTTTTTATCGACCCATAGCTCGGCATCTCCATCTTTCATCGGGTATGTTCCGCCTTTTGATTCGCTGTTATACCACAGCCACAGCAAAAATTCTCTTCCAAGGAATTCTGTTTCCTGCACTCTTTCAATTAATCCCATAATTATCTGCTTTCCTTTGTAATAGAATACCTGAGACCTTCCAGTAATTCAGGCTGTTTTTTGTCTTCTTCCATATACCGGGAAGCGGTAAGAAAAGGATAGACGCTCGCGAGCCTGAGATTAAAGCATTTGGAAAAAAATGATGAAAATTCATCGCACAATTTGCGTCCTGCCCCGCCGAAAAGCACATACCCCTTTTCAATCTTCCATACCATGTCATATGTTTTTGAGACGGGGATCGCCCGTTTAAGAAGACCAAGCCGGGTCATCTCCCTTATCTCCTTTTTCTTCCCTTTCTGCAGGAATTCAAGCCCTTCCATCTCCATTATCCGGCGTTCCGCCTCCATGGAATACTGCTTCAGCGCCTTAACAGGAACCTTTCTTACATCTATGCGCCATGACATGGCCAGATACGGCTCTTTGATGTATTGCATGTTTGCAAAATCGCTGTCAAACATGTCCAGTATATTCACCCAGCCGGAAGACCGCTCCAGATCAGATGTTTCATCAAGCCTTCTGAAGGCGTATCTCTCTATTAATTTTGGAAAGGTCTCCAGGTGGTCTTCCGGAACAGGATCTTCCACAACAAAACGCGTAAGGCTGCATGTCCCTTTTATCAGTCCCATTTGATTGCTCCTATAATTCACCGGTCGAAATCTGTGATTCCATTTTTGTGAATGAAATAAATTTAAGATTAGGAAAAAGGCATCTTTATCAGAGAAGTATCACGAATGTCAACAGGCTCGGCGTTGTATAATTAACTTCACTCTTGTACAATAACTATGCAATAATTCTGAATTAAACAGACAGAAAAAGAAAGAGGGCAATTTGACATGGATATATATCAGGAAATTACCAGTGCCAGAACCCTCCTGGAGCTTGAGGAAACAGCTTCGATTCAGGAGATAAAGACGAACTATCGAAGGCTCATAGCTGAATGGCATCCGGATAAATGCCATGAAAACAGGGACAAATGCGCTGAAATGACACGAAGGATAATTTCCGCCTATAATACGATTCAAAATTACTGCCGTGACTATCGGTATTCCTTTTCAAAGGAGACCGTGAAAAGACACCTTTCTCCTGATCAGTGGTGGCATGAACGTTTCGGGGATGATCCCCTGTGGGGAAAAGAAAGGGGAAATGATTAATCGCATGATTAGATTTTCAAATTTTTTACCCAATCTTCAAAATCAGCCTTCATCTTTTCCCAGTCAAAAGTCTTTATCATTTTTAGCTCAGGTTCAGCTTCAGCATCCCTGAAATAAACCAGGCTTTTGATGACGTGACCGATGTCGCGATTCCTGTATTTTTTTATGTAAAGATTCAGATAGGTTTCCAGTGGCCGGCATCCTTTAATAAGAAAATGCAGATCAGTAAAGTCTTTTCTGGACCCTCTTGAGGCAATTGCTGAAAGCTTCAT
>CAZJOB010000559.1:0-2395 GCA_964547435.1 uncultured Desulfatiglans sp.
AAGACTAAGCTCAATATCACTTCGGTTCACACTCATTCCCGCGAAGGCGGGAATCTATAATAAACGAAGTCTGTTTTGACCTGGGTGAAAGGCCACCAGTTAATAATGTGGTTTTATGTTATGCATAAGTCATGGTGAGCTACTTAAAACTGTTTTATGCCGAGAGTAAAATTCTATGTGCCATGAAGTTGCTTTTAACTTCCTTTGAAGTCGAAAAACGCCATTTTTCGTATTCCGGCGAATGGAGCCTGCCCCGGCATGACTGAAGCCGGGGGAATCCAGTCATTTCAGATACTTATAGATTACCGCCTTCGCGGGAATGACGTTTCCAGGACTTTATACAAGTCCATCAAGATTTGCAGGATAAAAATTCAATTGGGTTTATTTTATGGCGCCCAGTTTCTTCTGCGCGAGTTTGGCCTCATTTGAGCCCGGATATTGCTTTATGATGTTTTTTAAAATTATCTCCGCTGAGGTCTTGTCGCCTATCTCAAGCCACGCTATTGCCTGACGGTACATGGCATTCGGCGTCTTGTTCTCTTTGGGATATTTTTCTATTACATCCTGGAACGCGCGAATGGCCATATCATATTGTTTGAGGGCCATAAAGCTTTCGCCGATCCAGAACTGGGCATTGTCGGCCAGGTCTGATTTGGGAAATTCTTCAAGCAGCGTCTTAAAGCCGTTAACAGCCCTGGAATATTGCCTGTTATTAAAGAGGGCAAGGGATGTATCATAAAGGGCTTTATCCCGCGGTTTATTTTCTGTTCCCTCTGTCATGTCTTCGGGAAAATCTTCTGCCCTCGTCAAATCCTCAGAAGGGCCTTCCGGCATCTCCATGGGCTCAAGTCCAAGATATTCATGGTGGAGCTTCAGATAATTCTCTATTAAATCGATCTTTTGTGAAACGCCTGCGAGCTCGGACAACTGGATTTTGCTGGAGTCCTGTTCGCTCAATTCCTTTTCATAACTGTGCTGAATCAAACGTTCATTGTCTTCAACCCGGTTTGACAGTTCCTTAATACTCTGTTTTATGCTCTCCAGTTCCACCAGCATTTCCGCCTGATGAGTATTAATGGTATTTAATCTGTCATCAAGATTTTCTTCTACCCCGGCAATCCTTGTGTTCAGATCGCTCATTCTGTTGTTGGCGCGTTCAAATTCCTTGTCATAGGTGCATGATGACAGCACAAGGATGGTGGAAACGGCGGCAATCAATAATGAGGGACTCTTAATTTTGATGAACTCGTAAAAAGTCCCGAAAACGTCATTCCCGCTGTTGGAGCCTGCCCCGTACTTGATACGGGGGCGGGAATCTATAAGTAGTTGAAAATACTGGATTCCGCGATCAAGTCGCGGAATGACAAATGGGGAAATTTGACTTTTTACGAGTTCAACAATGTTGTTATGCACGTTTTTTTACCACGGTTCGATAAAAATATCAGAGAGTATTAAAGAAGATCCATTCGGGGACACGATGTCCCCGAATGGGCACACTCATAAATTGTTACTGGACATCTTCAACGAAAATTATTTTTCCAGCCTGAATTCATCACGTCTGTTTTTGTCCCAGGCCGCTTCATTATGTCCGGGGTCAGCAGGCTTCTCTTCACCGTAACTTACAGTAGTTATCCTGGATTCCGAGACGCCAAGGGCTGTCAGGAATTTTGCGGCTGCGTCGGCCCTTCTCTCGCCAAGGGCGAGGTTATATTCGGTGCTGCCTCTTTCATCGCAGTGTCCCTCTATGCGTATACTGTAACCGGTGTTGTCATTGAGCCAGTCGGCCTTTTTGGTCAAAATAGCCCTTGCATCAGGTTTCAGTTCGGAACGGTCATAGTCAAAATAGATATTCTCCATCTCAACGTCCTTCTTAAGCTGAGCGGCCCTGGCTTCTGCTGCTGCCTTGGCTGCTGCGGCATCTGCCTCAGCCTTTGCTTTGGCTGCTGCGGCATCTGCCTCAGCCTTTGCTCTGGCCGCTTTGGCATCTGCCTCAGCCTTTGCCCTGGCCGCTTCCGCCGCTGCTATCTCTTCCTGCGATGGGCCTACTATTTTTGGCCTACATGAAGTCATAAGAAAAAGTGATGAAAAAATAAAGATAAGAATAAACAGCCCTGTAATGCTTTTTTTGTACATGTTCTCCCCCGATAATTTGTTAGTAATGTTGATTTTTATTAACCTTTTATCATTTTGGTGAATTGCACTTCTTATTAACATCATATTTATAATATATCAAGAGTTTAGATCACACTTTTTCTCTTTTTTTGTGTGCTTATGCCTAAGAGGTTGTCCGAGAATAGCCGAATGTGTCATTCCCGCGAAGGCGGGAATCCATAAGTGCCCGAAATGACTGGATTCCCGCCTGCGCGGGAATGACTAAAATGGTACAAAAATGTAT
>CAZJOB010000560.1:0-2388 GCA_964547435.1 uncultured Desulfatiglans sp.
TTTCGATAAAGATGTCAACCGGAATATCCTCCATCACCATGACATTGCTTTTTGCGGCCTTCGATATCTCTTTAGCCCTTTCCTTTTCCGCTGCTCCCGAGCAAGAAAGAACAGGGATGATCCCGAATTCAGCCACCAGGTCACAGAACAGGGCTATAAGGTCAGGTCTTAGCAGCTTTGTCTCCCAGCCTCCGCCTGCCGCTATAACGACAAACTTTTTTGAAACAAGCCCCATTTCCGATAATACCTGTCCTGCCTTTTTTAGTGCCTCCGCATTCTCAGACAGTATGGGCGTTAACCGGTCCGGCATATCTATATCAAGCACCTTTTCCAGCAGATGTACAGTCTGATCCACCACATGTCCCCCGGGCACAGAAAATGTCCTGTCAAGGAAGAGCGAACTCTGTTTCTCCTTTACAAAGTTCGAATCCCCTGAAAACCCCACCCGCAGATCCGCCCTGGCAAGACGGGCTAAAAGGGCGCTTCTTAGAAGACCGTTTATATCTATGACAAGATCATATCTGCTCTTTCTTAATTCGGACCAGAAGGCCCGAATATCCTTCCATGTCATTCTGTCAAGCAAGGATTTTCTCCATCCCTTTGTGTCCGACGCAATAAGTTTGCCTATGCCTGAATGGCGCTGAAGAATCGGCGCCCATTTTTCTTCGATTAGCCAGTCTATTTCCACATCACAATTATATTTCCTGGCATATTCCCTGAAACAGTCGAAGACCGGGAGTGAGTGTATTATGTCTCCGAAGGCGCTTAATTTGATTATTAATACCCGCAAAAAATATTTCCTTCCTGGCGTCTTATTCAATATTGTTGAACTTTTTACGAGTTCAACAATATTGTCTACCCTGGTGCGGAAAGACCGCTGAAACGATTTACCGCCCTCTTTTTAATCATGTCAAAAAATTCTTTATGTCCTTCTGTTACAGCAAATTGAATAGTCAGATATCCAAACCCGCAGGTCACCGCTCCTGTTCCGCGAATCTTTACCCAGTCCTTTTCAGTCGTTACCAGGTATTCTGCTTTGAGTCTTTCCTTTTCCTGTTTCAATTGTTCTATATCATTCATGGTAAAGGAGTGATGGTCTCTGAATGTCTTAAATAAAAGTATCTCTGCGCCAAGTTTCAGAAGGGTTTCCTTAAACGACCGGGGTTTGGCTATTCCGGCAAATGCAATAATCCTTTTCCCCTTCAATTCTAAAGGATGAACATCTCTTTGTTCAAAGGGGAGACAGAATTTTTCCGGTATGTGATCACCCCCGAACCTCGGTACAGGATTAAACAGGTCTTTGTGCATCTCTTTGATGTTTCTTTCTTCAGCCCTTGTGAAGATTATCGCGTCAGCACGTTTTATATTTGATACAGGTTCACGCAGGGGTCCCCATGGAAGCAGATGGCCGTTTCCGAACGGGCTTGTGGCATCCATGAGTACAATATCCATGTCACGATGTAATCCTGTATGCTGAAAGCCGTCATCCAGAATAAAAAAATCCGCGCCTAATTTTCTGCTGGCAGTCATGCCGGCTGAAAAACGGTCCCTGGATACTATCACCGGCACGCCTTTCAGACCAAGTGCCAGAAGATATGGTTCGTCTCCGGCCTTTTCGGGTCCCGCAAATACCTCTTCTCCATCCGATACTATAAACACCTCTTTGCCGTAGTTGCCGCCGTATCCCCTTGACAGGATCGCGGCCTTGAACCCCTGCTTCAATGCCCATTCGGCCATCATTCTTGCCGCTGGCGTCTTTCCTGTTCCGCCGGCGGTAATATTCCCGATGCTTACTACAAAACCGGGCAGGATCTTCTTCTGCGAACCTGATGTAATCATTTTGAGTCTGACGCCAAGGCCGTAGAGAAAAGACATCAATGCGAGGGGCAGAGTTAAAATATGAAATTTATTGGATTCATGAAGGCGCGACCAGTCGATTCTACTCAATATATCCCCCCAGATAGTCCATGGTGCGGTCAAGCGCACCGCTGTTATCCTTTACAAATTTGCCCGCCATCCTGCCCATTTCTTCGGCATTCTGAGGATTGGACAGCAGTTCCTTCAGCGCCATGAAGAGTTCTTCAGGGTCTTTTACCCTTCTGCCGCCTCCTGCCTGCAGGAGCAGATGTGACATCAGAACGAAATTGTGCGTGTGTTCCCCGAACAGAACAGGACGGCCAAATCTCGCAGGTTCCAGAAGATTATGGCCTCCTATGGGCGCCATGCTGCCGCCCACAAAACTGATTTCAGCAATGCCATAGAGTCGTTCCAGTTCGCCCAGAGTGTCGAGAATGAGGACATCATATTCCGGTTTTGAAGAGAGGTCCGGATCAGTTCTGAACAGGGTGTTCAGACCGGTTCCAATGCCCATATTCAGGATTGTTTTTG
>CAZJOB010000561.1:0-2385 GCA_964547435.1 uncultured Desulfatiglans sp.
TTAGGCATCTTAACCTCCAACAAATTACTTAGTGGCTGTATTCGAAAATTTTCATTTTTAAAGTGTACGCATTATACGTGTACACGTAATAAGTGTCAATAATCTGCATTATCTGGATAAGTAATGCTTTACAGGTGTGAAAATTTTTCCTGAGTGTCTGATAATCCCTTAATATGAAATGGGAGCTTTTATTTAATCATCCGGATTTTCTTTTAGATAATTTTTTACCATATCGATCACGGTTTTTCCATATTTTTCAACAAAATAGGGGCCCACGCCACTTACCATGAGCAGCTCGTCATTACTGGCGGGCAGGTCGGAAACCAGATTCTCAAGGACCTGGTTGGTAAATATTCGAAAGGCGGGGACTCCGCGTTTTCTGGCCAGGTTATTTCGCCATGCCCTTAATTTTTGATACAGGTCAGAACTCTCTGCTGAGCCCTGCCTGTACGATGGTTTTGATTCCTTATCTGTTTTGGACTTTTGCAGGCGATGCTGTTTTTTTGCGGACTGGGCAGTGCCACCCGCATCAACAGGGATTTTATCAAGGTTTTCCCCATTAAAAGAGTAGCCGTCGGAGGTCAGTTCCACCCTTTTATAGTGAATGGTTTCGCCATCCCTGTCAAAGCTCTGATCACTCAGAATTAGAAGGCCCTGTCTCATCAGTGATCTCAGAAGGCCTTCAAACGCGGATCTGGAATAATCCTTTCCAGGAATTACACTGCTGTAAAGTTTGCCTGTACCTGTCCCTCTAAGTTCCTTCAGCGTAGATAGGATATCACCCATGATTTTCTGTTCTTTAAGAGAAGGCTCCCTCGTGTTTCCTGCAAATCTGCTTCCCGGACAGCATACATCGCATATTCCGCACCCATGCCCCTTATCCTCCCTGTCGCCGAAGTGTCTGATAAGATAGAGCATGCGGCAGGAATATGAGTTGGCAAAGCGGGAAATCTCATCAATCTGCTCCATTCGGTGATCTTTCTGCCGCTGATATGATACATTCCATCTGTTGTGCCCCTTCTGAATGAAATCCCCGGATATCTTCGCTCCCCCGTGTATCCAGAGTTTTTCAATCGCATTGTCAAACTCCTCCTCTTCCATATTCAGAGATGCCCTGAGTTTTTCAACGGGCATTGATTCGCTTTTCAGAATTTTATATATGCCGTTCAGCAGGGATTCAGAGGGGTAGCTCTTTTCATGAAAAAATTCGTGTACGCGCCTGTCTCCCCAGGACTGTATAAGTATGGCCCTTGAGGGCTTTCCATCCCTGCCCGCTCTTCCTATCTCCTGGTAATATCCCTCGAGGGTTCCGGGCATGGCGGTGTGTATAACAGTGCGGATATCCGGCTTGTCTATGCCCATGCCAAAGGCGATGGTGGCAGAGATGGCGTCCAGTTCTCCTTTGAGAAACGCTGCCTGCACCCTGTCCCTTGTTTCAGAATCAATGCCCGCGTGGTATGGCTCGATCCTGATCATGTCCTTCAGGTCCGCGGCAAGGTCCTCTGTCTTCTGCCTGGTAGGCGAGTAAATAATGGCGGGGAGGTTCTTTTTGTCCATGAGAATCTCTCTTACCCGGCGTGTTCGGTCAGAAGGAAGCATCTCTATAATTTCAATGGCTATATTCGTCCTTCTGAAACCATGTATATGCATCTCTGCATCAGGAATGCCGAGCTGGACTATAATATCATCCTGAACCCTGGGTGTGGCAGTCGCTGTCATCGCGATTACCGGCGATGGTCTCAGTATGGGCAGCCTTTCTCCAAGCAGCCTGTAATCGGGCCTGAAATCATGTCCCCACTGGGAGATGCAGTGGGCCTCATCCACAGCTATGAGAACGGGCCTGTGCCTTGCCAGCATCTCCGGGAACCCGGGGACAGCCAGCCTTTCAGGGGCTATAAACAGGAAATCCAGCTTTCCATCCAGGTATTCCCTGGCAACACGTCGTGAATCCGGTCGTGTCCTTCCTGAATGAATCCTTTCCGCCCGAAGACCTCGCGCCTTTAAGTTCGCGGTCTGGTCCTCCATAAGGGCGATAAGCGGGCTTACCACAAGGGTTGTGCCTCCCCTGGCAAGACCGGGAAGCTGATAACAGAGTGATTTCCCCGATCCCGTGGGCATTACCAGAAGGGCGTCCTTCCCTGTTATAACAGATTCACAGACCTTCTGCTGATAGGGTCTGAAGGAATCAAAATGAAAGACCTCCTTAAGAAGGCTTTTAAGATCTCCGGGTCTAGTGCGTTTATCTGTTTGTTTCTTTTCAACTTCGGAGGTCGTCTCCCTGATTTCGCCGGTTTCTTCAAACGGATCAAGACGCTCCCAGGCAGGTTCGGGAATAAAATAATCATCATCAGTAGGGGGCGGCGGCTCCTCAAAGGGGAATGGTAT
>CAZJOB010000562.1:0-2379 GCA_964547435.1 uncultured Desulfatiglans sp.
AAGCTACGGGCAAGAACCCGGACGTTGAGTTCCCGGACTATGAGCCGTGCCACCGTATGTTCATGCAGGCAGGCGTCTGCACAGTTGAGAACGCCGGCGGAGATATAGACGATTGCACAGGCAAACGCATGATTATTGCTGCTTTCCCGTTCCGTTGCGAAATGGCAGACGGCGGCTTTGTAAGACTGGTTGCATGGGAAGAGGGATCTTTTTAGACAAATAACCACTCTCCTACAAGATAGAATAAATCCTGAAAAGGATTAAATCCAAGCTTGTAAAATTTTTTCCCAGCAGCCCTTGCTGATTCAATATTATACCCCGCAGCAATTTTGCGGGGTATAAACTAATATTATATCCTGTGCTTATCCATTAAATGTATCTGAACATTATCTTTAACATTTGTTTTAAGTCCGTATTTGCCCGGCATATGGATACCGTTAACAAATAATATAAAATCTTCGCTCAAATTTCCTTCTTTAACTATTAAGCCATACATACCTGTGCCGTCTTCGAGAGTAATAGCTTTCAGAACTTCCTCAAGATCAGCTTCGCTTTTGCCGTTTATTTGAACAGCACGGGCTCTCCAGCCAGCAGCTTCGGCAGCACGGTTTGACTGGATATTAACGATTACTCTCATCAATCCTTCTTCCTTTGCATCGGGATATCTCCCAGATTAATATCCTGTGTTTTTGTATCTACTTCGATAGTTTTCTCAAGATAACCTGCCTGTCTGATATGTACTGAGCAGTTTTCCGGCATCAGCCCATCCACCCAAAAATCGCCGAAATCATCTGTCTTTACCGATATCTCATTTCCATTCGATTTGAGACATATCTTTACATCAGCACCGATAAGCACTTCATCAGCTTCCGGGTCATAGACCGTGCCTCCGATAAATCTTTTCGGCAAGCCGATGTAATAAACACGGGGTTTTGTGCCCAATTCCGGTTTCAGTTGTTCTGCCCTCGCAATAAGATCGCGAAGCTCCTCTTCCTCTCCGAATGTAAAGGCGCCAGTGGGACAGGCATCAGAGCATCTGGTTTCGTTCCAGCCTTTGTCAATGAGATGAGCACAAAAGGTGCACTTCTGCGCAATTTTGAGTTCATCGTTAAAATAAATCACACCCTCATAGGGGCATTCCTGTATACATTTCCTGCTTCCTTTACATTTGACGGGATCAATAATAACTATACCGTCCGGCCTCTTGTATATAGCCTGATTGGGACAAGCCCTGATACACGGCGCGTCATCGCAGTGCTGGCATATTGAATGAAGATAAGCTACTTTAACCTTAGGGACCGATCCCCTGACTTTATCCTCGACCCTTGTCCAGAACTGGCCGCTCATCGGCTGACTCCGGGCAATCGGGAACCATTCATTGCCGACATGTTCATCCTTGCAGGCTATCTGGCAGTTATGACAGCCGTTGCATTTTGTAATGTCTATTATTAAAACTTTTCCCATTGTTGTTTAATCTTTTTATTCCGTGTTAAATGAAATTTATTTCTTATAATTATTTTTATTATCCATAATTCGTTCCAGCCTGAGGCCTGCATCAAGATCATAAGGCTTAGAAAACGCTTCCGGATATAGTTCCCTGAGCTTAGCAAGATCGGCTTTTTCAATATCTGCAAGAAAACCGCTTGAGACCATGCCAAACGCGTTCTTCGATGTTGTTTTATGAGGCGTTATTGTATTGATATCGCCCCCCCTGTCAAGCTCGCCAACTATTATCGGATCCCATCTGGCTCCGTGATCTATATAGATGACACCCTGCCTTACCCTCTCAGTTACCCATGCGCCTGCAAGCAACGCTCCTCTTTCATTAAAAATTTTAATAATATCTCTATCCCTGATGTTCTTCACGGATGCATCTGCCGGGTTGATCCACACTGGTTCGTATAGATACCCGTCGGGCCCCTTAACCTTGCATGTATGTATTTCCCTTAGCCATGTCATATCATCATGCTGTGAGTGTGTTCTCCATTTAGGATGATTGGACATAACAAGAAGAGGGTATTGGGCAGATCTCCAGCTTTCAAGAGTTTCCTGGTGATTATCACCGCTCGGTATCCAGTGCGGTACAGGCGGCCGTTCCCTGTCATCCGGAAAATTCTTCGCCAGCCTTTCGGAATAAAATTCGATCTTTCCGCTGGGAGTGCTTAGCGGATTCTTTTCCGGATCCTCAAAAAACGGAGAAAGCCCGGGTTTATATTCCTCCCATTTATCGTCATTAGGAACAACATAATATCCTTTGTCCTGTAATTCCTCCCAGCTTATTTCAGAGGCAACACCGCTGCTTTCATATGCTGATTTTATCCAGTCATCAACGGTTTTTCCTTCAGTAAATTCCTCCAGAAGGCCGAATTTGTCTGCAAT
>CAZJOB010000563.1:0-2379 GCA_964547435.1 uncultured Desulfatiglans sp.
CTGTTATCCTCCCGATTCAGTTTATGAGAACAGGTTCACGCAGTATCAGGTCTATGGATTTTGCTGCCGTCGATGCCAGCCGGGGATGTGTTTCCTTCAGATTTTCCACCTGTCTCAGGTGGTCGGCTGTCCTGGTAATCACGGACGCCATATCCCCCTCGCCTATGGGCGCGTAATCGAGCAGTTCGTCCCATGAAACTCCTTTTGACCACAAATAGACAGCGGCCGCGGGCCAGAACATTATCGGAGTGTTTTCAAAGCCCTTTTGTTCCTTCAGCCTGATTATTTCCTCCATACTGACCAGCATTCTGTTGAAGGCATCTTCCATGACGGCGATATCCATGCCTTTTTCGGCCTTCAGGTCCACTTTCTGATCCCTGTCCCATACAAAGGGGGCAATACACCCTGCAAGCACCTCCGGAGAAGAATCCGGAAAGCCGTTCTTTCTTATTGCCTCAGCGATCAGGAGAGGCTGGTCAAGCCGAAGCTTTGAAGCCCATATGCCGTCCGAACTTAACCTGTTTGATTCATTAACAAAACCTGTGACCTTAAGAAACCTCAGATGCCGTTTGAAGCTGAGCCAAAGCGCCTGGCTGATCCCGTGTGATCCCTTTTCAAGAGCGGCAAAATCCTTCATCAGGTTTCTCAGCTCCTTATTTTGTCTGATATCACATTCACTTAATGCTTCACAGTTATTGCACGGGAGGTTTTTAATGCCGGTTTCAATATTCTCAAGCATTTCTGTCCTGTCATCCCGGTATTCATCTACCGGGTCGAGGATCTCACATCCTTCAAGGTCAATCGCGTCCAGGAAGGCCTGCATCCCTTCCAGCGAACTCTCGTCAGGTATCTCAACCTTTGTGTCATACAGAAAATCGATCTTTTCCAGGGGGACTTTTTTATAAGGGATCTTCCCATTCTTCAGACGCGCCTTTTTATTGATATTCAGGGAAGCGCATATAAATCTCCCCCGGTTTGAATAGGTGTGGAACACTATATAATCGGATTTATCTCTGTGCCTGAAAACCCTTCCCTTCTCAAGAGAGGGCTTCAGATTCATCAGAGAGTGCCTGTTCCGAAGATGCCGGTTGAGTTTTCCGCGCTTTTTTTTCAGTTTTGACCTTTCATTTATATATTCCATGACTTCATAAGGGTCCGAATTGTCACACCTGCTGCGGGGCAGAATCTTCTTAAGTGAGCTGAGAATATTCACCCACTCTCTGTCTGTTGACGATGCATCCCTTTTCTGCTGAAAATTGGCGAATGAGAGATCCAAAAGGGTCTTGATCTCATCCGGTGAATGAGACAACAGGAGATTAAGCGTCATGGAAAAATTGATGTGAATGCGGCTCTCTATGGATTCGGGTGTTGATCTCATCAACTCGTTGATAAGGTAAGGATCCTGATGCAATCCCGGTATAACCATGGCAAAACCGACATTATCCATTCCGCGCCTTCCGGCCCGGCCAGTCATCTGATGAAGTTCGGTGGAGGTAAGGTCTGCGAAGTTGTAGCCGTTAAACCGGTCGCTTTGAACCAGGACCACGGTGCGGGCCGGAAAATTTACCCCTGCGGCGACCGTTGATGTGGAAAAAATGGCATCCAGATATCCTCGATTCATCATCTTTTCAATAAGCATTTTCCAGTAGGGAAGTTGTCCGGCGTGATGTGACGCCACACGGGACTCTGTCAGGGCGTAAAGATGCCTGTGTCCCTTCAGGTGAGGATAGTTCGATAAAAAATCATCCACTTCATTTCTCAGCCCCTTTTTATCCTTATCCCCATTATGGATATAATCACAGGCCTCCAGGGCCTGATCACAGTCTGTCCTGGATTTCAGAAAGAAGATAGCAGGAAGCAGATCAAATTTTCTGAGGCATGACATTACTTCATTGAATCTGGGCCTGGCCAGGCCCCTTATTTTCCCTTTGAAGATATTTGATTCGATAAAACTGTGAACCTTTTGAGACAGCCCTTTTTTACCCGAGAGCGGTGAGATAAGGCCGTCAGGAAAAAGAAAGAGTGTCTCAAGCGGCACAGGCCTTTCATGTGAACGAACCACACAGGCCTTTGTTTTCCGGTTTTTCATAAGCCAGTCACGCAGATCTTCAGCATTGGATATGGTGGCGGAAAGCATCAGAAGCCTTACTCGTGAAGGGAGATATATAAGCACCTCCTCCCATACCACACCCCTGTCCTGATCGCCGAGATAGTGGGCTTCATCAAGTATAACGAGATCGACCCCAAGGCTTACCCCCTCATGCATGGCGTCATACAGTTGATTCCGGAGTATCTCGGTAGTCCCGACAATAACAGGGGCGTCGGGATTTTCCTTTCTCTCGCCTGTCAGAATTCCACATATATTTGCGCCGAATTCTT
>CAZJOB010000564.1:0-2378 GCA_964547435.1 uncultured Desulfatiglans sp.
ACCGGCATTCTGATGCCTGCAAAATCAGAGGGTGAACCGGTAAGCTGAAGAAAATTATTGAAGAAAAATTCCTGGCTGTTATCTCCCCATGCCATATCGATCGAATAATACAGATAGTTGATACACCATGAGATGATCACGGAATAATAAAGCATGATGCCGAACAGCGCCAGTATGGGCATCCACCATCCCAGCCATTCCCATCTGCCGGAGATTCGGGAGTAGGCAAGAGGCGGAGAGCCTTTTTCTCTATGACCCAGACCGAATTCAAGAATCATCAGCGGAATTCCCGCTATAAATATCGCAACCACGTAAGGTATCAAAAAGGCGCCCCCTCCATATTGAAAGGCCATGTAACTGAAACGCCATATGTTGCCGAGTCCTATCGCAGAACCTATCGCCGCGAGTAAAAATCCCAGCTTGCTGTTCCATACCGCCCTGGATCCGATATTTTCCATGTGCCCCTTCCGATCTTATTACGCCTGGCCAGAATTCTGTCCGCGCACCTTTTTCTTTATTCTGTTGATGTGTCCGCGGCCAAGCCCCTTTACCTCACAGCCGAGTCTGAAATACTGCTCTATCTTTTCATCATCCAGTATGCCGAAGCAGTCAATAACAGCCACCGGACCGCCGGTCATCTTAACTATATTCTCAGGCGTTAAATCAAGGTACTGCTTGTGGCGGACAGCGAGTACAACCGCATCACAACCCTTCAAAGCATCCCCCATATTCGCCGTCATCCTGAATTCATCAAGATGCTCCTGGTTTCTGAAGAACCTTGACCAGCTTGCTCCCACCGAAGGATATGTCTCCTGGTTCTCGAGTTCCCACCAGTGCTCCACATAGGGATCATGCGCCTTTACCTCGGCCCCCATCTCAGTCAGTTTTCTTACAATGATCTCCGAACCGCTGTATCTTGTATCTCCTACATCCTCACGGTATGAAACACCCAGAATGGTCACCTGTGAAGCAGCGACGATCTTGCCCATATTCCGGAGCGCATCGCGGATAAGCTGCGCGGCATGAAGGGCCCGTGTATCGTTGATATTGATCGCCTGAGGCGTTATCTTGAAAATCTCATTTTCAAAACCCATCAGATGTTTATAGGCCCATAATCCCAGACCCCCATCCTTTGGAAGGCAGTATCCGCCGATTCCCGGCCCCGGAAAGATGATATTGTTATGAGTGGGACGAATCTTGATGGCTTTTATTACCTTTAACAGATCCACTCCGTTTGTTTCGGCAAACAGACTCCATTCATCCAGGAACGCCAGGATCGTCGCCCTGTAGCTGTTTTCCACTATCTTGCAGGTCTCGCTTTCAATGGGCTTGTCCAGCACTGTCAGAGGAAACTGTTCAACATTGAGCACTTCTGACAGAAATCTTGTTACCTTCTCCCTGCTCTCATCATTTATACCGCTGCACACCCGCCAGAAATCCCTTACCGAGCTCACATAGTTTCTTCCCGGCATTACCCTCTCATAGCTGTGGGCCAGAAGAGGCTCTTCTTTAATCCCTCTTTTTCCAAACGCCTTTTTGATATGGGGGTATGCAATATACTCAGTGGTTCCGGGCGGAACTGTCGTTTCTATCAATACAAGACAGTCAGGATCGATCTTTTCGCCTATTATCTTAAAGCTTTCCTCCAGCGCGGTTATTTCCGCGTGTCCTGTTGACAGGTCTCCCAGGTCATTTTTCAGATAATCGCACTGGACATCAACTACCAGAACATCCGCAAGTTTAAGGGCATCATAGGTATAGGTCGCCATCATGGTCTTTTTTTCGTTTACACACCTGGCGATCATGGGCGCTACCTCAGGATCTTCGGCCTTTACAGGTGATATACCCCGGTTAAAAAGCGGAATCTTCCAGAAGCTTCTGTTGCTTGGCCTCTGCATGCCTATAACAAATTTACCCGGCTTTCCTGTCTTTTTATCAACAGAATCCGCGACAACACCGGCCATGACCGCGCCTACAAAACCCAGGCCCATGACAACAACAATCTCCCTGCCCTGCTTTCTCTGATCTTCTACAATCTTGACCAGCCTTTCATATTCTTTCTGATAATCCTCTTTCTGAGGCAGTTCAAATTTTTCACCTTCAGGGCTTACAGAATATTCCATAAATGCATTCCTTGTTTATAGTGTTTGGATTTAATTGGTCAACTTTGTTTCGCTCGTAAAAAGTTGATTTTCCCAGTTTGTCATTCCGGAACTTGATTCCGGAATCCATAAATATCAAGCACTTATAGATTCCCGCCTGCGCGGGAATGACGATCTTTAGACTTTTTATGAGTCTGTCAATAGTAAATTCATAACCATCCGGTTTTTTGTTTCATTGTAATTATTGGATTTTTCTATCGATGTCAAGTTGTTCCG
>CAZJOB010000565.1:0-2375 GCA_964547435.1 uncultured Desulfatiglans sp.
AAGGAATCTTGATATTTTGGGTGCATCCACTATTGCTGCATCGTTGCTCTAAAAGCGATGTCCAGTTTTTATTATTACGGCTTAAAAGAATCCGAAAATATTGTTCATGGACTTGATTCCCCAGTTGACATAAAGGGCGATAACCAGGATTAAACCCGTTATGCCAAGCAATCTCCCTGTCAGGAGTATATATTTGGCAGGGCCTGAGATTAGATAAAGCACCTGGATTATTGTTTGCAGGCACAGATACACGAATAATATGACACCAAAATTGTGATAATGAAGACTTCGTGTAAAATCGCCCCTGGCTATGCAGAGAAAAGATCGGGTCAGACCGCAACCAGGACAGTCATAACCCGTTATATTCTTAAAGATACATATGCCAAAGGGACCTTGAGGCTCACATGGCAGTGAATACTGCCGCAATGATAAACAGGCATAATCCCAGAATAATATAGTGCAAGTCTCTATGGTTTGAATGCCGCTTTAACATCTGTGTTTGTCAGCACTACAATCGCCCATATTCCGAAAGGAAGCCCAAGAATACAGCAGGGACTGACACAGGGGATCATTGCTAAAATCGCACCGGCCAGGGAAAAACCCCATTTTTCCATTTTCATCATATTTATTGAAGCGAAAAGAATGACAACCCCGGCCAATATGCCGATAACAGCGAAAATAATGGCTAGCCCTCCTGTCATCCAGGGGGCAAGTTGTTCCATTCCCGGAGCCTGAAAACCCTCCATGGATCCCATTCCCACGATGCTCATAACGATGTTGATGAGGTTTAACAGCATGCCCAGACCGGCAGTGATTATCAGGAAAATAGCCGGCAATTTGACCTTTTTTTCGAGGAATATTTTATCAGTAGATATGTCCTGTCCGTTCATATAATGCCCCCCATTTTTTTGATAAGATTTTTGTTGACGAGAAGTTGCAGTATATGGAGCAGTGTATTATATGTCAACATAAAATCTTCCCATCATGTTGAATGCGTCGGGCATAAAACAGGAAAATTTGAAATATCAATTCAGTTTCATTCGATCAGGTAATAGTTGTTCTCTGCTATCAGCTCCTACCTTCACCCTTTAAAAAATCTTCAAGACGTCTCCTTACTATAGCGGGGAAATCCCGGGCCAGTGTTGTTAATTGCTCGTGATCAATATTATCAAGTTCCAATTCATCTTCAAATGGAATGCGTTTTCGCAAATGAATCGTATCAAGCAAAGCCTTTTCAGGCACGGCAAGATTGAAGCCGTCTTTTGTCTCAAAGCCGTTAAACAGGCGGGAGGATATGCGCGAAAATTCTATCGTCACACCGCCAAACCGGATATTTCTGGAAGCGCCTACTGCCGTATCGAGCGTCAGAACAGTACAGACTACAGGCGATTGAAGCAGGATGCCGTGGCGATTGAGAGCCCATTCACAGGAAATATAAGAAGGTGTTCGTAAAAAACAGGCCACTTCTTCAATTGCGGGTACAGGTTCACGCAGCAAATTGATATAAACGCCTCGCATCACCCGCTGTACAAGACCTTTGGCCTGTGCCCTGGTAAGAAAGACATTGGCATTGCCTGTAAACTTCCCGACGTCGGCATGGCGGAACAGGTGAGGCAGTTGCATTAGAATTGAAACAGATGTCATACCAGTTGCCCCCCCCTTTCCTTTATTTCTCTGAAGACAGAACAAGCCGATTCCAGAAATGCGCTATATTTATTAGCCTGATGGATGGACAACACATCAGGTGGCAGAAAACGTGACAAATCCTGTTCAATGGCTTCACACATACTTTCTTTGTCTTTTTTTGAAGGCATAATAAAGAAATCAACAGGTCTTCTGGATATAAAGGACACACGATAAAGCATGAATTTTCTTTCCACCACATCCAAATCCACAGGTGTTTTTAAAATGGCATAAAGATACCACAAGTCAAAGAAATCCCTGCCTTTAAGATATTGACGTTCCAGAAGAGCGCGGATCTTGTCGGAAAGGATCTCTGCTGGTGTTTGCGTGACAATAACCGTGTGGGGGTGTGGAACACGAAATTCCCCGGCAGAGATCAAATAAGCAACAGGACTCATAAGGGAAAGAACATGATTTTGGGTGTCGGGTAATATACCAGCGGTCAATCTTTCAAATTCAAGTTTGATGGGTATCTTTTCCCTGACTCCATCAGGATGAAAATCCACGAAGCATTTCACATTACCGGCACGAGCATTCTTTTGGTTCAGTTTGACCGAACCAACGCCAAAGTGAGGGATCATAAGTTTCTCAGCGCCCTTAATGGCAGCATTTAGAATTTTTTGAACGTCCTGTGGTGCAAGTGGGGTCACGAAATCAAGATCTTCCGAAAAACGGCTTCCACCATAACACCA
>CAZJOB010000566.1:0-2364 GCA_964547435.1 uncultured Desulfatiglans sp.
TATCCGCTGAAACCGCCCCAGTCAGTGTCTTTCGGTTCCTTAACGATCCTGGCGCCCGCTGTTTCCGCGCGTCGCATAATTTCTGACACCTCCTCCTTGCTGCCGGCATTGTGGGCGAGTGTAACTCCGCTAAACCCACTGCGGAAAGCAGGAACCTCCGGTGAAATTTCTTCTGCAAGTTTTTCAAAAGGATAAAGAGCAATCCATGTGCCTGGAAGCTCAATGAAAGTGATTCCATCAAAGGATTTGTTTGGAGGTGTGCCGAGTACAGCCTCATAAAATTCCGTCGCTTTACCCAAATCGTCTACGCCAAGCGTTAGTATTGTAACTCTTGATATTTTCATTGTTTCTCTCCTTGTATTTATCCGCCACATTGTATACGTACCATCAACCGGACCCTTGTAATATCCTTCAAACCTGCCTTTACTGAGTGTGCCATCACAAACCCCCTTTACCTTCCCAGTTCCCGATGAATGAATAATTTGCCTGGCTGCTTTCGGAATTGTCTTTGGAATTTGTACATGAACTCAAGGCCAAACACAAAGACAGTAAAACGATTGATTTACAGACCATTAATGCGCCTCCTTGTATGTCTCTGATTTTAACAATAAGCATTAAGATAACGAATTTTGGTTTTGCTGTATTGGAGGAATGGAACATCTACACATTTTTTAGGAATATTTGTGGGGTAATCCCTGTGATTTTCTTAAATTCGTTAGTCATATGTGCCTGGTCGAAATATCCGCCTAGTTGAGCTAAGTCAGCGAGACTATTGAACCTTTTATTATCCTTATAGGTTTTTATGATTCGGTTGACCCTGACAACCTGTGAAAAGAATTTTGGAGTTAATCCGGTATGTCTTAAAAATTTTCTCGTAAAATGCTGCCGACTCCATCCGATAATGTTGGTAATCTCCTGAATATTTATCATGCCGTTTGACAGTTCAATGGCACTGATAGCGTATTGAATCTGTTTTTCGAGTGATGACTGACCTGAAAGTAATTTCTCAAAAATTGAGTCCATAAAGAATGTTCTTTTATTTGAGCAGGTATCATTGGCTAAATGGTCAGCAATATCATCAGTTCTCAATTTACCTATATTATTGATTGTGAATATTTGATCTGTCATTTCCTGAAGCGGTGAATGAAAAAATGACGCTGCCTTTCCAGGCTTGAACCTGACACCAAATAAGTTGTTTTTTGAATCTTGCATCGGCTTCGTCATCGGCCCTACCACAAAACACTGGGATTGTGCGGGAAGGTTTAAATCGAAAATTATATCTACACATCCGTCAGGGATAACCGGGTTTATGTCAACTGGTGTTCCGGTTGAAAAATCAACAGAATACGACCAATAGCAATGTAAAAAAGATTGCAAACTCAAAGAAGTCTCATATTCTCTATATTTACGCACAGCCATTTCCTGTTATTCACACTGATGATTTTTTCTTGGTGTTAGCCCTAATATCCAGCCGGCAGGCTTTTCAGCCGGGCTGGATTATGATGATAATCAAGACTGAATTGGAGGCCATGACCTACTTTAAATCTTAATAATATTCTTCCGCAGTCAGGGCATATCTTGGCGTTCTGCGAATCAATGACTTCATAGGTTATTTCGGAATATTGCAATTCAGGAAGGATTTGACCGTGACGTTCAAGCCATGAGTAGTATTGAGAAGAAGGCAACCATTGCCCGCCACACTCTTTACACTCTTTTACCCTTAGTTTTTCTTCAACAACTTTCTCAAAAATTGCTTCACTTTTACAGGCAAGACATTTCATATAACTCTCCTTTTAAATTGCTACCGAACGTTTTGCTGTGGGGCGCGCGGCAGTTTGCGCGTCCCTGCCAGCGGATTGTTAGCCTCTGTCTTCGTCAAAATTTAAAACAAGCCGCAGCATGTCTTTGAGTTGAATCCCATCTTCATAGATAGGTTCTTCGTAATTAATCAAAAAATAATCTTTATCAATAGCATCCACCCGAAATCCTTCGCGTTGATAAAAGGCAAGCTGATATCCGAATGTTCCAGTTCCTACTTCTAACCGTTTCACCCCGGTTTTACGAGTGGAGATGATCACATGTTGGAGCAATTTCCTTCCGATACCATTTTTTTGATGTTCTGAAGAAACAGAAATGTTCATCAATTCATGAGTATCTTCTGAAACAGGTTTAACAATGCATACCCCAACAACCTGGCCTTTAAAGGTAGCAATAAAGCATTTTGATTGCCTCAAATAGCCATCAACTTTCGTTTTTGAAGGATCTGCTTGCAGGAGCAAGTCCATGGGAACTCTTAAAGCTGTCACCTCTTCTATTTTTATTAAATCTGCCATGCTTTTAATTCGCTTTGCATAAACGGCTTGG
>CAZJOB010000567.1:0-2355 GCA_964547435.1 uncultured Desulfatiglans sp.
TATGACCTGTTGATCATCCTGAATCAATTCACCGGTAGAAGCATTATTATCAGGGATTATTTTACTGTCCTCAATATAAACAGCTTTTAGTTCTGACAGATATTCCGGGCTGTCAAAGTCATCAAAAAAATTTGTATTTGCAATGGAAGGCGACGAGATGAAAAAAAATAACAAGGAAATTATACGAATCGTGAATTTCATAAGATATTCTCCTTAATTTTGTGTATCCGGTTATTTTAATGGAGAAATTACAGAATTTTTATTAAAAATGCCTCCAGAAGATAATAAAAAAGGAGTTAAGAGTAAAGTAAATTATACAAAGATAAATTAAATAATTTTTCAGAACGGCGTAAGAATATGAACAACCATGCCATAAAGGAACTGGCGCCTGAAAATTTTAATCTTGTGCCGCCTGCCGGCTTTGTTATAAAAGACAGCGATGTATTGATTATGCTTGGAAAATCCGATGATATCAGTAAGATCAAGGCCCTGAAGTAACATTGCCTTCGGTTGCTTTTTTTCTCACAGAGGCATCCGCCGTCGCATAAAGCTATGGCGGGACAGGCAGGGCTCACAGAGGATTCTTTATTTTGATTTTAAAACCATAACAAAGTTTTTCTCTGTGGTCTCTGCGGCTCTAGTGAGCGAAGCGAACGAGCGAGATACATCTATGCAAAATGAATGGCCAGCATGGAGAAATCATCCTCCAGGATGTCATGACCATGAAAATCCTGCATCTTTCTGTAAAGTGCGTCAATATTCTCTCCTTTCTCCAGTCTGTTTTCCAGCAGGTAGTCCCCCAGTTCCTCCAGTGTCCACATGTCGCCCGCAGGCGGGTCTACCTCATAAACACCGTCGGAGAATATATAGAGATGATCTCCCTGCTGAACGGTTGTCTCCATTTCTTTATAGACACTCCCCTCAAGTCCGCCGATGATCAGATTGTTCGTGATCAGTTTCTCCAGATTTCCTTCCTTCGATACAAGAAAGGCCGGAGGGTGACCACCGCTTGCAAAGCGAATCTTCCGGGACCTGCGATCAAAAACACCATACCAGATTGTGAAATAGAGATTATTGTGTTTCTCCATGAGAAACGCCTCATTGAGGGCCGGCAGAACCTGACCGGGAAAGCGGAAATCCGTGTTCGGGAGCGTCTGGGAACGAATGGTATTAAAGGCTGAAATTGACAGCAATGCAGAGCCGACTCCATGACCGCAGACATCCAGAAGATACATGGCAAAGTTATCCTCATCAATCCAGTGATACCCGAAACTGTCACCGCCTAACTGGGCTGATGGAAAAAAACGCCAGGCTGTAGAAATGTCTCCGGTAAGAATGGGTTCAGGGATGAGAGATACTACATAGTCTGCCGCCTGCGCAAGCTCTGCTGCAAGGGCCTGGCGGCTCGCGAGAAGGGCGGCATGGGCCTCGTTTCTCTGAAGAAGATTTATATAACCCCTGGAATGGTAACGAATGCGGGCTATCAGTTCAATCCGGTCAGGAAGCTTTACCAGATAGTCGTTTGCCCCAAGGGCAAAGGCGTCCGCCTTTGTAACGGCCTCTTCCTTGGAGGACAGGACGATCAAGGGCACATCCTTGAGCTGGGAGTGGCCTCGAAAGAATTTTACCAGTGTCAGACCATCGATATCAGGCATGATGAGGTCCTGAAGGATAACTGTAGGCTTAAATTCAGCGGCTGTCGGAATGGCCTGAGATGGGTCCTGACAGAATTGAAAAATAATATCCGTTTCAGGCGCAAGCATCTGCTGTACTGCCGCGCCAACAATGGCCTGATCATCAATAAGGAGCACTTTGATCTTATGCTCTGTCAGGATTTCCTCCTGATTCAGGACAGAAGTTAGGTCAGGGTTTTGCTGTTCGTTTTCCATCATGCTGTAAGTCCTTTCTTGCTGTTATCTTTTTAAGTATTGCCCCTGCGATCTTTTCCAGGGGAAGAATTTCGATTGCGGCGCCCAGTTCAACAGCAGATGCTGGCATGCCATAGACAATGGAGGTCTTTTCATCCTGGACGATTGTATGCCATCCGGCCTTGCGCAGCATAGACATGCCTTCCCCCCCATCTCTTCCCATTCCAGTGAGAAGTATGGCCAGATCTTTCCGAGGCCAGTATTTAAGGATGCTTTCAAACAACGCATTGACGGATGGACGATAGGGATAATCACGTGGATGGGGTGTATAGTTCAATGTCATATCCGGCGTGAGTACAAGGTGATCGTTTGTTCCCGCGACCAGGGCTACACCTGATTTGGGCCTCATTCCCTGTCGTGCAATCTCCACTTTAATGGCTGTCTGGGAGTTCAACCATTCGGCGAGGGTTTGGGCAAATTTCAGGTC
>CAZJOB010000568.1:0-2353 GCA_964547435.1 uncultured Desulfatiglans sp.
AGATGGTTATTGTAAAATACTTGCAACCTCTCATAAAGCGGAGCATATAAAATGAACATATTAGACAGACAATATATTGTTGATGAAAATAATAAAAAGGTTGCGGTTCAGATTTCCATTGATACCTTTGAAAAGCTGGAAGAGCTACTGGAGAATTATGCACTTGTAGAATTAACGAAAGAAAACGAGGATGAAGAAATTTTAGGCATTAGTGAAGCAAAGGCGTATTATGATCACCTGGAAAAATCCTGAAGAATACAACATATCAAAAACGCTTTTTAAAAGAGCTTTCTAAACCGGGATGCTCTAAAATTCAATAACCAACTTTCAACTATATTACTGAAGAGCGTCCCGGTTTGCGGTTTACACCCTGAATCCTAAGGAATCCACGCTTGCCATACCGCCTCGTTTTCGTCGACCCAATCCTGAGCCGCTTCGTCAACCGTCTTATCTTCCTTCTGAACAGCAGCCAGGATGGCGATCTGGTCGGCATTGGTATAGTTGAAATTGCGGAGAAACTGGTAGGCCTCCGGGGCATAGTTCTTGGCCTCCGACCAAAATGCTTTGAACAACTGTTCTGACGGGTAATCGCAGGCAATGCCGCCTTGATCTTTTTGAGCATAACAATCGTCGCTATAAGGCGGCAGTTCGACCGGAACCAGATCGTACACAGAGTGAGCCCAGTGTGGTGTCCACAGGTACAGGAGAATCGGCTGTTGATGGCTGTAAGCTTCTTCCAGCCGGGCCAGCAATCCTTCTTCCGAACCGGCGCGCACCACCTCCAGGTTCAGACCCAGGTTGCGGATGATATCTTGATCGTATTCAACCCAACTGGGATCGCCGGCCAGGAATTGGCCCCGTCCCCCTGTTTCGGTAGTGGCGAAAAGGGCGACGTTGTCTGGATCCTGGAATCCTTGCCACGTGGACAACTCAGGGTGTTCCTGCAGCAGGTAGGAGGGGATGTACCAGGCGATCTTGCCCACAGGGCCAAGGGGGCCTCCATCCTCCACGGACCGCTGCTCCTTAATGTACTTTTGCACACTATCGCCGTGGCCTGAGGGCCAGACCTCCAGGCAGGCAAAGAGATCTCCATTGGCCAGCGAATCCCACTGGTTATACTCGCCAATCGGTACGATCCCGACGCGATAGCCCATCTGCTCTTCCAGGATGATCTTGGCAACGGCAGCATTTGCTTCACTCGCCACCCACGGATTCACTGCCAGCTTGATCACCTGGTTGTGCGGCGCCGTCCCTTGATTATCATCGCCACAGGCCGCCATCAGGGCTACGACTGCAACCAATACCAGTATCCTCCATGGTTTTTTGAATCGAGCTGTATCTGCACCAGATAAATGCCGAATCAACCCACCAAAACTAAACCCAACAGGTGCATTTTTGTTTATTCTCCAGCCGTTACCATCAAGATAACTATCCACTTTCCTCGACATTTATTTTTCTCCTTTATGTAATAAAATTAATAAATGGCATACTAACATATGCACTCTCATATTTAATTGCATCGTCTTGTCTAAAATCATCGTATTCCTCATGCAGCCCCGTCTGGTTGAAGATAATCTTATAACTGGTGGTGCCAGAACTACACCAACCACGACATTTCTTTTGTTTTGATTAGAATTCCCTCTTTGAGGAATGAAATATATGGAGTTCGGTGTTGTATGTCAATATAGAAATACTCCAACATAATAATCTAAATCAAGAGGAAATGTTAATAAGCAGGTTGGGTTAAGCGAAGCGAACCCAACTCAGACAAATCCCTTTCGCGCTTTTTGAGTCTTTCGCGATTAAAAATGCAGTCATTCCCTAGCAGTCGGGAATCCAGTTTATTCGCTGCTTTTAATAAATCTGGGGTTGCAGGCAGGGGATAAAAAAGAGTATGTCTATTATAAACCGGGGCGCTCTTTAAAAGTTCAATAACTTATCTACAACCAAATTACTAAAGAGCAGCCTGGTTTATACGCGATGACAGCAGTTTACATACTAAAGTTTTACAGGCTAAAGGAAATCATGAACGGAAAAAACAGATCAGACATAAAACCCGGCACTCATGTAAAGGTAGTACAAAAGCAGGACCAGAGATCCGGGAAATTGACCGAAGGCATTGTAAAAAATATACTCACAAACTCCGCCACACACCCTCATGGCATTAAGGTCCGGTTGGAGAGTGGGGTTGTGGGGAGAGTTAAGGAAATCATTAAATAGAGTAATTAAATGAGTTATTTTAAATAATTAAGGACGTCCTGCTTTACATTAATGTTTTTAACAACAGAAAAACTCTGTGATCTCTGTGCCTCCCTGGCCCGCCATAGCTCGAAGAGCGACGGCGGCTGTGAGA
>CAZJOB010000569.1:0-2350 GCA_964547435.1 uncultured Desulfatiglans sp.
GCCCTTTGCCAATTCCAGGCCGGGACCGGAGATGAGAAATTATCCCTTTAACCCGAACGAGGAAGATATCCTGCGTATCAGGGGCCAGATTGGATCAGCGGGTAACATATCATGAATCCCGATGAAAACGACATCCTCCTGGACAGGGTGCTTGAAAAGATAAACGCCTACGCCCTGCCGGACTATACGATCATCAGGTCAAGGGATGTTCCTCCCCTGCACAAAATCGCGAAGGATTACACGAACATGTTTCCTGACCGGCAGGTCAATTCCAGGATATTGATATCGAGGCTGACCGACCCTGTTGCTCCATACAACCTGACATCTCCCAAATTGTGGATCGAGACAGAGGTACTGGCAAGACTTCTGCCTGAAACAGTGTTAAACCGGCTGCTCAATGACAGATCAACCATGAAATTCAATGACGGCACGGGCAGTTATTATGATACTGCGAGCATGACCATGAGCATTAAAGGAAGTCAGGACTTTATTCACGAAATGGGCCACCACGCCTGGAACAACTGGCTGATCAGGGCCGATGAAGGAGAAAAGAGAAGCGCCGTGGCAAATTCTCTGTCAGATGACGCTGAATCAAGAAAAAGGCTGAGCGATGATCTGATACCTGATCTTCACAGGGAATATGGAAATCTCACAGGGGCCTGGTCCGGACAATTCCTCAATGACCCTGCATTAAAAAATATAAACGCCCGAATGAATGACCTGGAAGAACATTTTGCCAGAAATTTCGACTGTTTAATGCGAGGCAGACCTCTTGATATTACGCCCCTGTCTGTTTCCGGGCTCGATACTCTGCTGGAATTCTATATAAGGGCCGGACTATCGGATCAGAAACATATTGCCCTGTACAAATATATCCTTGAAAATGTCTATGGAAAAAGGACGCTAAACTCCGTGAACCCGGACAGGGCGAAAGATGGCATTTTAATTACCAGGGATGATCTGTACCAGTATCACAAAAACCGCATCGAGTTTGAAACCGGAAGAGATCTGGGCCTTACCCCGCAAATAGCGCTTGCCCTGGATCTTACAGAGGATTTTATCGGATATTGTCTTTCAGAAGGGGCGCTACAGGAGATTGAAGAGGCCCTTCGGCAAAAAGGTGTTATGTCGGTTATTATAGAATAGGGACCTGGTTATATGCTTAAACACATTCGATACATCACTCTTCTGCTAATCGTTCTGATCATAGCTGCCGGATTATACTATTCTTCAGGGTCAAATCCGCCGGGGACAAATTACCTGAGCAGGGAATATTCAATAACCCCTGATGATATGGATTTTCTCTATGACCTCACCTGCACAAATGCCGATGGGAAAACAGTATCAAAGCAGGAGATCTTTGACCGGATATTCTTCCTGATAGACAGGGCGGAAAATTACATACTGATGGATATGTTCCTGTTTAATTCCTATACGGGGAAACAGGATAATCCATACCGCGCCATCGCGGGCGAGCTGACCCGAAGGCTCATAAAAAGCAAAGAGAATCATCCCGGCATAAAGATAGATTTTATTACTGACCCCATAAATAACATTTATCATGGTATCGGTTCAAAGGAGCTGGATTCCCTCATAAAGGCCGGTGTAAATGTAATATATACAGACCTGCGCTCACTCAGGGACAGCAATATGATCTATTCTCCGATATGGAGGCTCTTTTTTCAGTGGTTCGGCAATTCGGGAAGTGGAGGGATTTTTCCAAATCCTTTCTCCGACAGTGGCGAAAAGGCGCCTCTTCGTTCATACCTTGAGATGATCAATTTCAAGGCCAATCACAGAAAGGTGTTTCTGGCTGATCACAAAGATGATCTTAGGGCCATAGTAACCTCGGCCAATCCCCATGACGGCAGTTCGGCCCATTCAAACGTGGCCCTGGAAATAGCAGGGCCGTTCGTAATGGAGTTATACAGGGCTGAAAAGGCAGTGGCAGAATTTTCAGGCGGCAGGCTCGCCCCGCTTGATTTTCACATACCATTTGAAGAGAAAACCGGGATAAACGATGAGGCCAGTGTCAGGTTAATCACTGAGAACCGGATAGAGGAGGCCCTGCTGGAGTCTATAGATTCGGCAGGCGAAGGCGATAGCATTCGCATAGGGACATTTTATCTGTCCGACAGGGAGATTATGGATTCGCTTCTTGACGCGGCAGAAAGAAAAGCGGATATTCGCATAATCCTGGACCCGAATAAAGACGCCTTTGGCAGGGAAAAGAACGGCATCCCGAACAGGCAGACGGCCCGCGAGCTGATAAAAAAGTCCAAAGGAAAGATAAGCATTCGCTGGTATGACACTCATGGTGAACAGTATCACAGCAAATTCGCCTTGTTTG
>CAZJOB010000570.1:0-2343 GCA_964547435.1 uncultured Desulfatiglans sp.
CCCCGGCTTCTGGCCGTAGGATACCGTGTAAAGGCTGTCGCGCGCTCCCTTAGAAAACTGCAGGGCCGCTCCTGGGCCTCTCATCCCAACATCGAACTGGTTCAGGCGGATCTTAATGATATCACTGCCATTGAAAAGGCCCTTAACGGCTGCTTTTGCGCCTATTATCTCGTCCATTCAATGAACCCTGAACACAAGGCTTTCTTTGCAGGTGCAGACCGCAAGCTCGCGCATAATTTTGTGAATGCGGCAAACAGAACTAATCTGAGTCGAATAATCTATCTTGGCGGAGCGGGCGTTGAAGGTCCTGATCTGAGCCCCCATCTCATGAGCAGGATAGAGGTGGGAAGGATACTCAGCTCGGCCAGGGCCCCTGTAACAATCCTTCGGGCCGCACATATACTCGGTTCCGGCAGCGCGTCGTTTGAGATACTGCACTATCTTGTTGAGAGATTTCCTGTTATGGTGATACCTTCAAGGGTTATTAACACAAGGATACAGCCTATATCCATAAGGAATGTACTGCATTATCTTATCGGATGCCTTGAGAAAGAGGAGACCATTGAGCAGACCTTTGATATAGGAGGTCCTGATGTCCTTACATACCGCCAGCTTATAGAAATTTACGCCAGGGAAATCGGGCTTCGAAAACCCATTATATTTTCTCCCGGATTTCTTCCATCTTATGCGTTTTGTCAGAAAATCGCCTTCTTCCTGGCAAGAATTATACTTCCGGTACCGCCCAGCATCCTTCGCCCCCTTCTGCAAGGCGCTGTGAATGAGGTAATAGTGAGGGAAGATCGCATTAAAAAGATTATCCCTCTGAACCTTTTGCCGTGCAGAGAGGTGATAAGACGCGCAATTCAGAGGGACTCTCTCAAGATTGTGGAGACCAGGTGGACTGATGCAGGGGCGCTTAAGCCATCTGAATGGGTGCAGGCGGGCGACGCGCCCTACGCGGGAGGGACGCTCCTTCAGGGAGGATTCAGCGTAAGGCTGAAGGCAGCACCTTTCGAGATATGGAATGTGATAACAAGGATAGGCGGGGGCACGGGTTACTATTACGGCGACATGCTCTGGAAGATAAGGGGCTGGATGGATACCCTTGTCGGCGGAGCGGGATTGCGAAGAGGCCGGCGCAATCCCGAAAAGCTCCTGGTTGGTGACGCCCTGGATTTCTGGCGCGTTCTTGAAGTCAATCCGCCGGAAAGGCTTATTCTTGTGGCAGAGATGAAACTGCCCGGCGAAGCGATACTCGAGTTCAGAATAAAAAATGAGGGGGATATATCGGAACTCCAGATCAGTACAAGGTTTCGCCCAAGAGGATTATATGGAGTGTTTTACTGGTATGCGCTGCTCCCATTTCATGATCTGCTTTTCGGAGGAATGCTGAGGGAGATAGCGAAAAGGATCAACCGGCCGATTGTTCAGGGGCCGGTAAAGTTCAGGCCTGGCCCGATCTATTAATCCGGCCTCAATTAAGAAAAGAGATGTCGCCGGCATTATCAAACAGTTGAACCATACCCGGCGTTTTTTCTGATTCCATCCAGCCATGATTCCAGCACAGCGATAATCTTTTCTTTTTTTTGTGCGGTGTTGTCTTCTTTAGATGTTTTATCAGTTCCGGCAGCGTTGATCATTGCGGATATTTCATTGAACCGCTGTTTTGAGTGTTGATCATCAGGATTTTTTCGAATGATCTTTTCGTATATCTCAACGGCCTTTTCCATTTTACCCTGATCAAAGAATATCTCCGCCAGGGTGGGAGTGGCGATCTCCGGCAACTCATCCTTAAGAGGAGGCAGGAGTTCTTCGGCCTTTTCTTCCGCTGTTTTGTCCGGCCCCAAGCAGACTTCATCAGCCCCGGAGCGCAGTGACTCCATGAGGCTATTGGCTTCTTCGTGATCAGGAAAGTGGTGAAGAAATAGTTTTAGCGTTTCAATCGCCTCCTTCTCTCTCTTCTGACCAATGAGAAAATTGGCATGAATGAGATAAACGGGCATTAACTCATTTATGCCCTGAATAATATTCTCTGATTCCGGGCCTGCCTCAGAAATTCTGCCATCCTCAAAATATGCGTCAGCCAGGTATTTTCTTATGTGGATGTTATCGGGATATCTTTCCAATGCCTCATGACATGCATCAATAATATTTTTCAGGTCCCCTTTTTCTTTTAACACGGCAAGGATTGTGAGAATAGTCTCTGATGAAGGATTGCCTTTTAATATTCCTCTTAACAGATCATCATTATACGTCATATCTATATCCTCCCCTCTGTTGACTCATTTATTGACATATAACAGGCTAAGGCGTATTGCTCGTGACCACAAATTCTACTTGCTC
>CAZJOB010000571.1:0-2328 GCA_964547435.1 uncultured Desulfatiglans sp.
GGGATCTCCATGAACAATTCCGGAGTGAAACCCCTGGTTGTCAGATTCAGAATCAACCCAAGCAGGACCCATACAAGAAATAATACACCATAGACAATCAATACATACTCAACTCCGCGTTCTCCGACAAGGCCGAAGATCATTGCATGGAGTGAAGCGCATGGAATCCCGATTGATATAAGCGTACAGGCAATAAATCTCTCTCTGCGGCTCTCCAGTATCCGGGAGGCCATTATTCCCGGAACATTACAGCCGATGCCGAGAATTGTGGGAATAATAGCATAGCCGTGCAGGCCTATTTTGTGCATGAAGTGGTCCAGCAGTATGGCGAGCCGGGGAAGATAACCGGAATCTTCGAGTATTCCAAGTAAAAAATAGAAGGATAGCACATAGGGAAAGACCATTCCGATCGGCACGAAGAGGCCGGTGCTGATCAACCCGAAAGATTGCACAAAATCTATATCCCCATTAATAAGATTGCCAATCAATATTTCATGCAATACCCCTTTTTCACCAAGATATTGACTGAGAGAAACAAGAAGAGGCTTATAGACATTCTCAAAAAGAGGTTCGAACAGGTACCCTATAAGCCCTTCTCCTATGAAACGAATTACAACAAAGGATACTACAAGCATAAACAGAGCTGTTATTATGCCTCCTGAGGGTTTAATGGAAAAATCCTGAAGCCTTTCCAGAAATGTGTGGTGACGGTGGGTCACTATCTGAACCTTGTTTATTATCTCCCCGATCCTCTGCCACTGCTCTGATTCATTCATGCCTTCATGATCAGGCACGGGTGCTTTTGGTATTTGTTCCACCAGCGACAGGATACCCTCGCCGGTTACCGCCGAAGTGGTGACAACAGGGACTCCCAAAAGCTCGGAAAGCATTTCCACGTCTATCTGAATTCCTTTATGCTGTGTTTCATCCCAGATATTAAGAACAACTATCATAGGCTTTTTGCGCTTGAGTAATTGCAGTGTCAATGGAAGGCTTCTTTCAAGTCGCGTGGCATCGATGACGCACACAATGATATCACCTTCATCGAGCATATTAACTGCGACTTCTTCCGCTTCATTTACCGGATTAAGAGAATAGGTGCCCGGGACATCAATTATTTCCGCTTTCTGACCTTCCAGCCTGAAAAAACCCTTTTTAAAGGTGATAGTTGATCCCGGATAGTTGGACGCGATAACCTGTATCCCGGTAAGCCTTGAAAATATAACACTTTTGCCGACATTCGGATTGCCGATAAGAAGGACTTTCAAAGTGATATCTCCGATGGGTGGGGGTTAATCAATATTCTTCTTGCCATTCTGTGGCCGATAGCTACTTCTGTCCCGCCGACATGGATGATAACAGGTCCTCTATTGAAAAGATTGGTAATTTTTGTAACCCTTGAACCGGGGTGAATGCCCATTGACTCAAGTTTCAGAAGAAACCTTCCGCCTCCAATTATACTCGAAATAACACCAGTCTTGCCATCTTCCATCCTGGCTAAGTTTATTTCATTTGTCATATTAAACTCTATATCCCGGTTATCCGGGTCATATTCATAATGTTAAAGGAGCTGATTTTAATCCACCTGACCAGTTGTCACGGCTGATTTACAGTCCCGGCAGTATCCGCTTATTACGAGACGATGTCCATCCATAGAAAAACCATGCTTTTCAGCCACCTTTTTCTGCAATTTCTCGATTTCATCATCCTTGAACTCAACAATCTTTTTGCATTTGCGGCATACCATATGGTCATGGTGCTCATGTCCGAAAACAGGCTCAAGCCTGGCCGGCATCTGATCACAGGGATTTTTTATTATTATTCCGGCATCGATAAGCAAAGGTATAGTCCGGTAAACGCTGGCTGTGGAGACCTTTAATCCGGCGGAATGAAACTGCTGCACCAGATCTTCCACCTCGAAATGATCGTCAAGAGATGTGACCCTTTTTAGGATTATGCGTCTTTCCTGAGTGAAACGCATTCCCTGTTTCTCCAGATATCCTCTGAATATCTTCTCAGCCTTTTTCATGACTGCCCCTTATTAATAATGCTTCTCAATTGCAATTGCATATTATAGGCTTTTTCATGGTTGTCAACATCATTTATAATGGGTGCTTAATATAATAACCAAATGCAAATAAAAATGTGCATTTGTGCACGTAATTAAGTGCAAAAAACCTTTTTTCTAATATCACTGGTTGCGTTATTCCCAACTCTGGTCTGCGTGGGTTATCAATTTTTTCATAACTCTACATTGGTGAAACGCCTGTTATGTAATGCACCAGGAGGCTGTCCGAGAATAGCTCAGATTGTCATTCCCGCGAAGGA
>CAZJOB010000572.1:0-2327 GCA_964547435.1 uncultured Desulfatiglans sp.
ATTTGTGTTGATGAGGGACGAGCAAGATCTGACAGCCAACCTGGTAATCATACCTCAAATTAATTTTGGTGCGGACTCCACTGGTCGGGAAGCAGTTCCCTGAGACGGTTAACAGGGTGACTCATGATTCGTCGCAGCATATCATTGAAGTACTCCCAGGGATTAACATCGCATGCCTTGCAGGATTGAATCAAGCCCAGGAACAGGGCCGTGGCTCTGGCTCCACGGTCACTGCCTGCAAACATCCAGTTCTTTCTTCCAAGGGCAAGAGGCCGGATGGCATTCTCTGCCGTGTTGTTGTCAGGTTTGAAGTAACCATTTTCAAGATAACGATACAGGGCTTCACGCTGATTCAAGGCATAGTTGATCGCATTCATCAGCGGTTCTGACGGCAATACAGCAGTTTTCAGCTCATTGAGTCTTGTAAAAATATCATCAATAACAGGCTTGGCATGCAGTTGTCTCTGCAAAGCACGATCTTCCGGCTCCAGATTTACCAATTTAGCTTCCAGCTTATACAACTGCGCAATGCGTGCGATGATCTCTGTAGCCTCCTGTGGCCGGGAAGATGTCGCCTCATCGAACTTGCGTCTGGCATGGACCCAACAGGCCAGTTCAATGACACCTATCTTCCGGAAGAGTTCATCATATCCGCCATATGCATCCGCATGGATATAGCCCTGATAATCACCGAGAAAATCAAGTGGTCTTTTTTTACTCCGGTCCTGTGAGAAATCATAGACACATACGGGCGGTCCTGATCCTCCGCGGACATAAACCCACAGCCGGGCCTTTTTTACCTTACCATTACCTTTGACTTGAAGTGGTATGATTGAATCATCAGTAAAAAGTATATTGCTTTCAAGGACTGCTTTTTTAAGCTCATCTTCAAGAGGCCGGATGGCTTCATATATCTGCATTACCCAACTGGTCTGAGTGCCTCGCGGGATAATTACCCCTTCCCGCTCAAAGATCGCATCCTGACGGTACAGGGGCAGGTGATCCGCAAACTTGCTTACGATAATATGGGAGATAAGCCCCACATCGGCCTTGCACTTCTCAATGGGATGATCCGGCATAGGGGCGGTGATAACTCCTACCTGTCCTGCTGCCATGCTGTCGGGGGAAGCGTATTTAGGCCGCTTGTACACGTTGACAATAAGCTTCCCGGGCTTGTACTCCAATTTTTCGGATACTTCCTCCCCGATCTTTTTAAGAGGCTTTCCTGTTTCAGGGCAGACCTTTTCTTCTTCAGGAATATCCAGGACTATCTCCACCCGTTCCAGGTGTTCAGGTATAGGAATACGGCCCGGATGATTTCTTTTGACAGAGCGGGGTTTTTTTCTCTCGACTTCCTGTTCGGATATAATCTCAGGCGATGTTTGTGGCAAAGGCTGATCAAGGGATTCCAGGATAAGGCCGTCAAACATCATCTGCCTGGGATCAATCTTCTCAGAGCGTTTGCCATAGACCCTTCTCAGCAGTTGTTCAACCTGGTGTTGAAGCATTTTCAATGAAAGCTGTGTAGATTGGAGCTTTTTAGTGAGTTCCTGAATCTGCAGATCTTTCTGCTCCAGTGCCTCATTGGCTAATATGAGTGAATTGATAAACATAGAGCGTTGTTTAGCACAAAATAACTCATTTAGCAACAATTATTTTTCCAAAATATACCTTTTATTCACTTTTTTTGGGGTAATTCCCTCCAGCAACAGAGTAAGTTGCAAACGATCAATACGTGCATGAGCAGAGGAGGCGGTCGGCAGTCTGAAACAGCCCCTCTCCAGTCTTTTGTGCCAGATAGCGAAACCGTCTCGGTCCCAGTATAGGAGCTTAACCATGTTCCGCCGCCTGTTGCAGAAAACGAATAATGACCCGGAGAGGGGATCGACATCCAGTTCAGAGCGAATCAGACCCGAGAGACCGTCAAATGATTTTCTCATATCACAGGGGGAACGGTACATATAAATATGTGTGGCGGCGGTCAAAGCTAGCAAAGATTCATCCCCTATAGCACAATGCTTTAACCGCTGTACGAAGGGTAAGAGGATCAAAGTCCCGGTCAATCTCTATGAGAAGATCATCAGAAATCCGGATGCTGATACCGCTGCAGGAACTCCTCGTTTCAGGGATCAGTTGAATAAATCCATTTGATGATCTATCATGGCTCGTATTTTGGAATTTACGGCGCCACCGGCAGAACTGGGATATCTTAAGGTTATGCTCCCTGCAAAACACGGAAGCTATCGAACCGCTGGCCGTTTGTTCCTCAACAAGTCGCTTCCAGTACGTATGTCGTTCTTCTTTGGTCATGTGTTTCCTCCCTTAGA
>CAZJOB010000573.1:0-2318 GCA_964547435.1 uncultured Desulfatiglans sp.
GACGGCATGCTGCCGGCTGGCTCGATTATGGTCAATGCCCTGAACGATACAGCATCCATTGCCGTTGCCACTACCGCCGATGACGGCAGTTTTTCAATCACCGGGATTCCGGCATCAACCAATTTCAGGCTTATGGTTTTGCCTCAACCCATGTCTGAATTTGTTCCTGCCTGGAGCAAGTGGATGAATTGGAATGAAGATATTACCGGGCTGCTGCCCTTTGTACTCTTTACAACAACCCAGTATGCCTCCTTTGGTAATAGTGACGGCACAGGGATGATACTGGGCCGTGTGGCCCTCAAAAGCAGCCCCACGACATTTCTCGCCGGGGCGACCATCACTGCCAGGGTATGGACGTCAGGAGTCCTGGGAGAAACCTACCCTGTAACTTACACAGGCGGGTCAGCCACTCAGGCTGATGGTATATACATGATTAAAAATGTTCCTGCCGGGAAAATGGTTCAGGTGACAGCGACCCTTGATGGTTATACCTTCGAGTTCAACAATGCCATAGTACCTGTTGCGGCTACCACTATCTCAGAGGAATCCTTTTTTGCGAGACCGGCTTCCTCATCAGATGTAACAACCTTCTTTAATGAAGCCTCCTTTAATACGGCGGTTCCAGGCACTACCCTGATCAATTTCAATGAACTGGACACCTCGGCTGGGAACATGACCTTCAGCGGAAATGAATATGCCGGCCAGGGGATTATCTTTGCTTCTCCCAACAGTCAAATTCTATGGGTCGCCCCGCCTCCAACAAGTGACTGGACATGGTCATCCAATTATCTGTCTCCAGGCGGCCTTCCCTTTGTGGGGGGCGACAGCAACGAAGACAGCCTTACCCTGACCTTCTCAACGCCGGTTCATGCTGTTGGGTTTACATTCCTGGATATGCCGAATACCGGGGTGGTCACGATAAGGGCCTATGATGGGAGCAATAACCTTATCCATGAGACCTCAAACGGGCAAGGACTTATCAGCTCAGAAGACCAGAGCATGAGTGCTTTCTGGGGAATCTTTTCAGCCGACACCCCCATAGCGCGGATTGATATAATTGACCCGCCGAACAACGGGGATGACATAGGCTTTGACAATTTCTATTTCAGTACAACCAGTGAAATCTGCTCATATGAAATTTCACCCGCCTCTGCATCATTAAGCGCCGCGGGAGGTTCAGGGACTATCGCGGTTGCGGCAGAAACAGTCTGCACCTGGACTGCTGCAAGCAGAAGCGCCTGGCTTCATGTGACTGCCGGAGTGAGCGGCACAGGCAGCGGTGAAGTCAGCTATTCTGTTGATGCAAACTATGGAGCCGCCCGTACCGGAACAATTATGGTCGGCGGTCAGACCTTTACTGTAACGCAGGAGGCAGCAGGCGCTCATACGGAGGAGGCAGTGATCCGATCACAGTTCGAGGCTTCCATGGGACAATTCAACGCAAATAATTTTGACAATACAACCGGATTTGCCTCATATGTCTCCGACTATTTTTTTGATTTTGGTATGGATAAGACCGCGTTTATTGCCGAGGCACAGGAAGACTATGATGAATCCGTTCCCATGACATGGACAATAGACAGCATCCTGGGCACGGGAGATCATGCCGCGATGAACTTGACCTGGGGCGACGGTCAGAAGGACACCCTTTATTTCATCAAGGCAAGCGGGGTCTGGCTGCTTTTCGGAAATCAGTATCTTTTTGATTTCTGGGCCGGCAGCGGTCATCAGATGTATTCTGACAGTCCCTATCCCTACTGGGTAAGTCTTGGTGTAGATGATCCAGAAGGATCATCAGGTCTTGCCATCACAGGAGTAAATGTCACGGGTCCGAATCTCGCCACAGGAGGCATTGAACTCAATTATGATCCTGTTTCGGGAATCTGGCATTCATGGAGTTCAGACCCCTATAGTGATGATCTCAGCCCAAAGTGGGCAACCCAACCGGCAGTTCCGCTGGAATACACCTTTACTATCAGCTATACCGGAGGCACAGGCGCGTCGCCGGCGATACAGACATGTCTGATAAAATCCTTTGTCAATGATGCTCCTCCACAGGAAAGCATCTCTCCTGCAGCCGATGCTGTTGCAACAAGACCTCTTGTCTTCTCCTGGGGCAGCGCCGGAGCCGGATACCGTTACAAGGTGGAGATAAACGACACCAACTTTAACAGGATATGGGACTCCGATGATCTGACAGGGACGACCCTGACTTACAATGGGCCTCCGCTGGGAGGAGGCCAATATTATTTCAGCCTGATTACTGAGGACGGCTATGAATCCATGTCCATGGTCAACACTCCATTCGAGTTGCCTCT
>CAZJOB010000574.1:0-2317 GCA_964547435.1 uncultured Desulfatiglans sp.
AATCAGTATCGGGTTGGTAAACAGCTTCTCCCAATATTTATCGATCTGTGAGATCATGCTGGTATAGGTTTTCTGTCTGTGTTTGTTACGAGGCAGCCATTTTCTGAAAACCGTGACTTTTTCTTTGATGGTTTTCATATCTGCACTATCGCCATGGTCATTGATCCCGTCTTTCCCTTCAGGGAGGGCAATACGCATGGCTTCACGCAGCTTGTCAAACACGCTGGCCTTTGCCTCCAAATCGTTGGCAAGCTCATTGAGTCGCTTGTCTTCTGCAATATCTGCAAGCATTTTATATGTCTGGACAACAGATCTGTAGGCGTTTTTACTTTCGTTCAATTTGCCATCCTTGATTTTTCCCAGTAATCGGTAAACTTCCTGAAGCCGTCGATAAAAATCAAGGTGTGGCCGATCAAAAGGGAAACCATATCCACTGGATTGGCTTGGATATTGAAAGATCCAATTGAGCAAAGTATATGCAACGATAACGGGAACAGGCTCGAGGTCTACCGAATGCATACTGCCACATTGAATGCTTTCAACAATCCCGTCAATATCGTGAGATCCCATGACAATTTTCTGCTCAAGATATTTGACCCTCCGCCTCAGAACCACCCGGACTTTGAGTTTTCGCAATCGTTTGTAAAAAGCAGTATAGTCAGAAAGCAGTAAGTCCTTGCCAATGTCCCGCAGGAAATGAAAATGGCAAATAAAGTCCGGCGTATCAGGAAAGACTTCCGCGACGGCATTGAGTATACCTTTTCCCATATCATGAACCAGTGCCCTTGGTTCACCGAAGTGGTCTTTGATACCACGAAAAAATGGAATGAGCTGATCTTTTCCCTCTGAAGATATTTTGACCGTGTCCAGCACCAGCGCTGAGAGTCCATCAAGACCGCAGAACAGATTGGGGCTGTCTCCTTCACAAGTCCCGTCCAGGTGGAGGATATATCCACCTCTATCAGAGAGATATTCTTTCAAAACCGGCAGGCTCTGCCGATGGCAAAGGGCAAGATAAATAATGAACTTCCGGCCCAGATAGCTGACCTCCCGTTCAGACATGAATATATTTTGGGCTGCCAGTTCGGCCATTATTTCTTGATTGCTGCGACAATGAACAAATAGAGACATCCCCACTTCAACGATGACATCAAAGCCAAAAGTGCCGCCTTTAGGAACAAGGTTCTGAAGCTGTCTGGATTTAAAGCTTCCATGTCCATGCGGGCAGAACAGTACTGTCTGCTTGGCAATAAATGCCCCGATATCCATGGTAAAGACGGTTTTTGGATCGGCAGTTTTCTGAATATGGAGGTTTGAATTGCACACCGGACATTCCTGATTTTCCGGTTCAAAATGTATAATCGGCTTTTCAGGGAATAGTGTTTTTGCCTGTAAAGTTCCTGTCAATCTGGCAATGAATGCTTTGAGCAGCTTCAGGGCCTGGAATCCGGCGTTTTTTTTAACAGGCCATGATATGCCATAAAACCTTTGATAGTGGACCGCTTAATCTTGCTTTTTTTGATTTCCGGCAGCGCCACAATCTCTTCTGCTGATATCCCATGTTCCCGGATGATGGCAACCAGAATGAGTACAGCTTCAGAATCGGAAAGGGTTACTATAGCAGACCGGCTGATACGGGAGGCGCTTTCCTGCAACTGTTTCTCATATACCTGGGCGATATCTGAAAAATAGATGAAGACACCATCATGTTTTTCACGATGAATCCCCGGACACTTTCGAAAATGATGAAGAAATGATTGAGGTGAAAGACCGAGAATTTCTCCAAGTTGTTTGCCGGAAAGCCCGGAGGAAGAATCAGTTACCAAGTGAATAACAGTTTTTTTCAAATTGCCATGCCGGGAAAAGGCAACATTATTGTAACGCCACAAGCCATGATCATTAAACCGGGGAATATGAGGCAGCGTATAGTATTTGCCGTTCTGGTTATAGCTTGTGTAAGCATGCCATTGTTTGAGCTTCAATCTGACGTTCGGGATGGAACATGTCAAAAGAGATGCCAGATCTCCAATCTTGATCACTTTTTCTTTTTCCAAATGGCGCCACACTGTCTTGATTTTTCCCCGATCCATCCGCCTCATAAATCACCTATCAAGTATATGTTATTGATGCTATTTAATATCATATACTTCATAGTATAGCAATAGAAAATATGCCTTTTTTCCAGGGAAAATTGCTAAAAATAGACAGAATAGGCTATTATGCGGATTCATATACTTTATAATCTGGTAAGAGGCTGATTTAAAATTGAATAATTACAAAGAGTTGTTTTAATCCAACCGCCATTTGCGGTTATAGA
>CAZJOB010000575.1:0-1337 GCA_964547435.1 uncultured Desulfatiglans sp.
TTCTAAATAATAAAGTTAAATATGAAAAAGATCATATTCAGATGGTTATCGACAGCCCGGGCACAAAAGATACGAAGGAAATTCCCATTAATAATTTTGTTTATGACAGCAATCAGATTGATCTCCTTTTAAGGCGGTTACCACTCAATGAAAATTACAGCGCGTCATTATCGACCTTTGTTCCTACGACCGGTAATAGTATAAAGGTCGTGTTGAGAACTACGGGTATCGAGACTGTAAAAGTGCCTGCCGGAACCTTTGAGTGCTACTGCGTTGAACTGGTAATGGATTCAAAAATGAAAGTAAAACTATGGATCTCGACTGATGATAAAAGATATCTGGTAAAATATGACCTTGGCGCTCAGGGCGTTATGGAGCTTGAGAAGATAGAGCAGGTTTCAGCAGGAGAGCCTGAAGTATTCAATGACAGTGAATCCGGTATAAGCATGTCTGCACCGGAAGGTTGGCATTTCATTAAAAATTCAATAACTGCCGGCTCTGAACTGCTGGTTGATATTCAATCGCCGGAATTAAAAGCTGAATCATCATATTTTTTCGTACACCAGCATTTTGGCGCCTTTAAAACTCCACAGGATTATCCTAAAGCAAGTATGGGAATACTGAAGCAGACTTTTAAGAATTATACACCCCGCCCTGAAAGCTGGGTGTATGGTGAAATAGATGGATTGCCTTCATCAACATTTATTGCGGACTATGATAAAGAAGATAAAAAGATGGTTGAATGCCGCACTGATATACTTGGTAAACAGGAAGGGTATGTGTTTATCATTAGATTGGAAAAAGAAACTTTTGATGAATTAAAGACAGATTTCCACAGTATTGTCCAAAGCCTTAAATGGGATAAGACATATAGTAATCCGGCGACCACTGTGTTGAAGCACTATAAGAGCAATGAAGATAATTTTGAACTGGATATACCGGAGCAGTGGTACAGTATGCCTCCTGATTATAACAACAGTCCAAGCGAAGTAATCAGGTTCGGGTCCCATAAGGTCGGCCCCAGCCCCCACAAATTAATCGTCTTTCGATTTTCTCGAAACCCGTATCAAACCCTTGAACAGGTACGTGATAATACTCAAAATATACTTTCAAATCTGGGGTACAGGAATTTTGCTAAGGCAGAAACAAGCATAGGCTCAAAGGATGTCCTAACGCTTGACTATGACATACCAGCGGGTACCTTGACTGTGAGCTCTCGTCAATACTTCATACCGGATGGCAATTTAATCTATGATCTGGGGTTCGATACAATCGACAAGGATGGCATGATGGATCTGGCAAGATTGGGCGAGCTGGGCAACCAGGGTGTGCTGGCT
>CAZJOB010000575.1:1347-2313 GCA_964547435.1 uncultured Desulfatiglans sp.
TATGACAGGGTAGCTAAAACATTCAAGACCCGATAGGTAAAAAAGGAGGACATGTTATGTTTAAAAAATTACTGATAGTTATCTCAATTATTTCAATATTGGCATTCACCTTGTCAGCCAGGGGAGATACTGTTTCAACTCTTCTGGAGGAAGGAATATATGCGGAAGAGACAAAAGGTGATCTTGACGAGGCGATGACAATTTATAAAAAGATCATCAATGAAAACGCGGGAAACAGTGCAAATATCGCGGAGGCATATTACCGCCTGGGCACATGTTACCTGAAGACAGGTGATGATACAAAAGCAATAGAAATGTTCAAAGAGCTCCTGACCGGTTTTCGTGAGCATGAAGAGTTTGCCGCGGATGCAAGATCTCAACTGGTAAAGCTGAATGCCCTTGATGAAGAAGATCAAATAATCACTCCCCTTGAACTCGGTCCGGTTCCCTGGGAAACCGGAGAGACATGCTGGTATAATTTCGGGACCTCTGCTATCAAAAATCTTGGCAAAACGATTTTGTCTATCAAGGATGTTAGCACAAATGGCAATGATCTGTGGAGAATAAAGTATTACGTTGTTATACCGGGAGAAGGCGCCTCGACATTCAACCGTGTCGATGTGTTTAAAAAAGACTTTAAACCTTTCGCAGGAGCATCGAAAGGAGCCCAGGGTAATTATAAAGTTAAATTTGAAAAAGATTATATTCAACTGGATACGGACAACCCGGGCACAAAAGATACGAAGAAAATTCCCATTAATGATACTGTTTATGATAACAATCAGTTTTTTTATCTTTTCAGGCGGTTGCCACTCAATGAAAGCTACAGTGCGTCATTTTCGATCTTTCTTCCTCAGACCGAAAAAATCATGAAGTTCGATCTGAGAACTGCGGGCATCGAGACTGTAAAAGTGCCTGCCGGAACCTTTGAGTGCTACTGCGTTGAACTGATAATGGATTCCGAAA
>CAZJOB010000576.1:0-2308 GCA_964547435.1 uncultured Desulfatiglans sp.
CGCCATAGCCTTGGCGACGGCGGCTGTCTGCCCGGTATGTGCCCATAAGCAACCCCTGGCGGGCCGACAGCCGCCTTCGTTCTGGAAAACTACGTCGGGCCAGGCATAGGCCCCTACGGTTAAACACAAATATTTTTCCGATGGCCTTTCACCGAGGACAAAATGGACTTCGTTTCTCATAGGTTGCCGCGAAACGGTATAATTTAGCTTTTTGCGAGTATATCAAGAATTAATTTGGTTTTGATTATAGTAAAACCCATTTTGTGATCAGAGGTATCTTATGAAGCTGAAAAAAGAATATTTTATACTCTTTATAATCATTATCGCCCTTGTGCTATACCTTGTTTTCAGAAGACAGGATAGGATCCAGTATGAGTTGCCTGATATTAAGGATGCGCCTGTCTCTGAAATATCAAAGATCGAGATCAAAGGTAAAAAGGATATTTCCATGCTTAAAAGATCCGATAAGACCTGGACCATAGGTGCAGAGGAATATCCTGCCGATATAAACAAGATAGAGAGAATCCTTGATTTTATCGGTAAACCGGTACTGATTACTATGGTCTCTGATTCGGAAAATTATACGCGTTACGGGCTTGATGAAGAAAACAGGATTACTGTAATTGCCTATTCGGGAGACACTCAAACAAGATCCATTGATATTGGTTATTCTGTACCGGGCCATGATTACACCTTCATAAGGCTTAAGAATGATCATCGGGTCTATCATGCCCGGAATAAAATGCGGGAACTGTTTGAAGAGGACATCGACAAATTGAGAGACAAGCTCGTGCTTTCCTTTGACAGAGATGAAATAAGCAGTATTTCAATACAAAAACAGGACATGGTTTACACGATGACACTTGAAGAGGTTTCACCAGGCCCATCGGACAAAGACACAGAACCGGAAAAACCGCAGAAATCATGGAAAGACCTGGAAGGAAATGATCTGGATGAAACGATTCCCGACCAGATACTATCCACACTTGTAAACCTTAAATGTGAAAGCTATGTTTATGAATATAAAAAGGAAGATCTGAATAACCCGATATTCTTCGTAACATTAAACGGAGAAAAGGAATACAAAGTCTCTATATACGAAAAAAATGCGGAGGAAGAAGACTATCCGGCAACCTCATCCGAAAGCCCTTATCCCTTTATCATGAGCGGGTGGAAAGCGGAGAAGCTGATAAAAATTATGGACAAAAATGAAAAAACCGAATAAAAATGAATGAAAAAGCTATTACCATCAAATTTTTAGAAGAAAAAGGAGAATAACATGACTGCTAAATTGATAAAAGGAACTGAAATAAGAGAAGAAATTCTTAAAGAAATAGAGGCAGAAACCAAAAAGATCAAAGAAGAATATGGGCAGGTGCCCGGTCTTGTCACCATACTGGTAGGTGAAAATCCCGCCTCTGTTTCATATGTCACACTTAAGATAAAGACTGCGAACCAGCTTGGTTTCAAAGAGATTCAGGATAACCAGCCCGAGGATATCACAACAGATCAGCTTCTGGCCCTGATAGACAAATACAACAAGGATGATTCCATTCACGGCATACTTGTTCAGCTTCCCCTGCCCAAGCAGATTGATGAAAAAAAGGTTTTAAATGCCATTGATCCCGACAAGGACGTCGATGGTTTTCATCCTGTTAATGTCGGTCGTCTGATGATAGGCGGGTCCGAACTGAAGTTTCCCCCATGCACCCCGGCAGGCATTCAGGAAATGATTGTGCGCTCTGGTGTGGAGACAAGCGGCGCCGAGGTGGTTGTGGTGGGCCGTTCGAACATAGTAGGAAAACCCATTACAAATATGCTGCTTCAGAAAGGCCCCGGAGCCAATGCAACTGTTACTATCGCTCATACCGGCACAAAGGACCTCGCCTCTCACTGCAAACGCGCGGATATCCTCATTGTCGCGGCAGGAGTGCCAGGCCTTGTAAAACCGGAATGGATCAAACCGGGCGCCTGTGTAATAGATGTCGGAGTAAACCGGGTTGGAGAAAAGATCAGCGAGAAGACCGGAAAACCCATTGCTATACTGAAAGGCGACGTGGATTTTGACACGGCTAAAGAGATAGCAGGCTACATTACTCCTGTACCAGGAGGTGTCGGCCCGATGACGATAACCATGCTTATGAAAAACACCCTTAAATCCCTGAAATTCAGGCTGGGTATTGCATAGTTAACAGCAAATAATAAAAGGGATGGTCTTACCATCCCTTTTTATTTTCCCATATAAAGAGGGAAATGGATGCAAAATCCCAACAGTGTCATTCCGGAGCTTGTTGAAAATCCCGATGCT
>CAZJOB010000577.1:0-2301 GCA_964547435.1 uncultured Desulfatiglans sp.
CAGGCCCGACACTCGTTTCGGCATGGAACTTATAAATATTACCGAAGAGGCAGGCAGATCGGAATTCAAGGTCTTCAATGCAGTTGTCGAAACCGGCGGCATTATAAAGGCGATCAGGGTTGAAAACGCGGCACAGGAGGTCTCCAGGAAGGTCCTGGATGAGATCTCTCAGAAGGTAACCGAATGGGGGGCAAAGGGCCTTGCCTGGGTAAAGATAAATGATGAGGGATGGCAGTCTCCCATAGCCAAATTTTTCAATGATTCCGATAAAAAAGCTATTAATGCAAAACTCGGCGCGGTCCCGGGCGACCTGCTGCTTATAGTGGCTGATAAGCCCAATATCGTCAATCAGTCCCTTGGCGCTCTCAGGCTCGATATGGCAAAAAGGCTGAATGTTAAAAAAGACAGGAAATACGCCTTTCTGTGGGTTACCAGGTTTCCCCTGTTCGAGTACAGCGAAGAGGATAAGCGTTTGCAGTCGGTGCATCACCCCTTTACTGCCCCGCTGGTCGAAGATCTTGATATGATGGAGGAATCGCCCCTCAAGGTGAGATCCCGGTCCTATGACCTTGTGTTAAACGGCGTGGAGATAGGAGGGGGGAGCATCAGGATTCATGACACATCCATGCAGGAAAGGATATTTAATATTCTTGGCATATCAAAGGAGGAGGCCGATATAAAATTCGGTTTTCTTCTGGAAGCACTGAAATACGGCGCCCCTCCTCACGGAGGTATGGCCATTGGTTTTGACCGCCTTGTGGCCATACTGTCGGGAGTGGATTCGATAAGAGAGGTAATAGCGTTTCCCAAGACCTCAAGCGCCTCGTGCCTGCTAACGAACGCGCCTTCGCCGGTTGACGCCGGGCAACTGGAGGAACTGGGACTCAGGAGCATTGAGTAAAAATAAACATCGTAATGATAAAAAGACATATACTCGTGAATAAAATCAGGCATATATACAGATAATCGGATCAATCCGAATTCCTTAAAGGATTAATGACCTGTTTTAATTGAGAATTTTGCCAGGCAAGTATCTACGGCCGCGCCGGATGCATGTCACCCTGAGCGAAGCGAAGGGTCTCTATTTTATGAACAGTCACATGCCAGATCACGCCATTCAGAATCACAGATTCATGAGAGATTATTCGCTTTGCTCAGAATGACATTACCGGATGCAGATGTGGATATCTCAATCATTGTGAATGCTGGGATCATATAAAAATCTTGTACGGATTTGCTTGAAAATCCGTACAAGAAATTGGTTTATAATACAATAATACTGCGAAATTAATGAGTTATGCCTTTTGAGAAATTCGGATATAGCCATATTTATGGTTACTATATTCGACGTTGAACGTTCAATGTTCGATGTTATGTTCATTCACGAAATTAACAGTGCTCCCCTCTACCTCAATTTGAGAGTAATGTATAAGGTAGAATTTTCGCGTTTTATAAGAAAGAGAACAATCTCGCCAGACTTATAATCCTTGATTTTACTGTTAAACTGCTTGATATTTTCCGTCGGTTCCTGATCAACCTCAAGTATTAAATCACCGCTTCTTAATCCCGCCTCAGCCGCAGGAGAACCGTATTCTACCTGAAGTATTATCAGCCCTTTTGTTTCGGATATTCTGTAACGCTGGGCTATTTCCGGTGTCAGTTCATGAATAGTCATTCCAAGATCCGTCCCGGTATTTCCCCTGCCTTCCGATGAGGTCGCCACTTCATCATCATCGCGTTTTCCCAGCGTGACACTGAACGTCATCTTTTTACCATCTCTTATGACTTCCACCGAAACATTTTTTCTCACGGGAGCTGAAGCCACCATAGAATAGATTTCATTATATTCACTGATCTCTTTTCCATCAAAGGAGGTAATGACATCACCCCTTTTAATTCCAGCCTCTTCAGCCGGTCCTCCCGGTTCAACAGAGGCAACAAGGGCACCCCTGACACCTTTAAGATTCAGTTTCTTCCTGAGTGCTTCACTTATTTCCTGAGGCACTACCCCCAGATAACCTCTTTCTATTTTACCCATCTTTAACTGTGGAAGAAGATCTTTAGCCATGTTGACCGGAATGGCAAAACCTATGCCTATATTGCCGCCCGTCTGGGAAACAATAGCAGAATTGATGCCTATAACCTCTCCCTTTGTGTTCATGAGGGGGCCGCCGCTGTTTCCCTGATTGATTGCCGCATCGGTCTGTATGAAGTTGTCATAAATCCCGCCCAGGTCCCGGTATTTCGCGCTTACAATACCTGCTGTAACCGTATGACTCATGCCAAAGGGATTTCCGATGG
>CAZJOB010000578.1:0-2296 GCA_964547435.1 uncultured Desulfatiglans sp.
AAGCTGGTGGGTGCCACTTCAAACAATCAACAAGGCAATGACCGTAGATGAGGCCAGGTCTGGCATTGAGATCAATTTTGAACTTGCCAGACGTTTTGACCCGAATTTGAGATGGAAGACCATATATGATGTGTTTGACGAGATTCTTGCGCCATCGGGCATGACATTTAAACAGCTTCAGGAAAAAGGGTGGTCAATACCGCCGGAAGGCCATTCAAGCGCGCCATACAGGAGACATGAAAAGGGTCTTCTGAGACAGGATGGAAAGCCGGGCTTTCAGACGCGTTCAGGCAGGCTGGAACTCTATTCAACGCTCAGGGAGGAATGGGGTCTGGAACCCATTCCCCATTATGAAGAGCCGCCTTTTACACCTGTAAGCAGACCGGATCTGGCGGAAAAATATCCTTTGATTCTTTCCACAGGCAGGAGATCGCCCGTGTTTTTCCTCTCCGAACACCGGAATATTCCATGGCTGAGGGAGGCGGATCCTGATCCTGTTGTGGAGATTCACCCGGACACGGCCTCTTCCCTTGGAATCAGTCAGGGGGACTGGGTTGTGGTGGAAAACTGGATGGGCAAATGCAGGTTAAAGGCAAAGGTTTCACCCATTGTTCCCAGATGGATGGTTATGGCGGCACATGGATGGTGGTTTCCTGAGAGAGAAGGCGCTGAGCCTTCCCTTTACGGAATGTGGGAATCCAATATCAATCAACTGATGCCTATGGGGGCCACGGGAAAAGACGGCCTGGGGACTATTACAAAGCATCTCATGTGCAAGGTGTATAAGGAGAATGAAAACCATGAATAAAAAACCTGAAAATGGTCTGCTGATAGATTATGAATACTGCACTGGCTGTTACGCCTGTCAGGTAGCCTGCGCGCAGGAGCATAAGTGGCCTGCCGGCATGGGCGGCATACGAGTTATGGAGATAGTTGAAAATCTGCCAAACGATAAACATTACCTGAAATTTATGCCGATCCCGACAGAATTGTGTGTGCTGTGCGCCGGAAGAACCGCGAAAGGCAAAAAACCTGCATGCGTTCAGCACTGCATGGCTGCATGCATAAAATACGGCAGGATAGAGGATTTGGCAAAGGAGATAAACAAGCCGAGAATGGTTCTGTGGGCCCCCAGGGCGTAGGAGAAAAAGGCGCAGGGGAATTTTCTTTAAGTATCAACGCAGATAAGTTTTAAACGGGTAAATTCCTCCAGGCCGTATCGTGATCCTTCCTTGCCGAAGCCGCTGGCCTTGAAACCTCCCCAGGGGAGGTCGCCATCAAAAGAGACCGAGCCGCCATTGACGCTGACATTGCCCGCGTCGATTCTGCCGGCGATTTGAATGCCCCTGGCCGTGTTCCGGGTCCACACCGACGCTGTCAGTCCAAAGGGCGTATCGTTGGCAAGACTGATAGCCTCTTCTTCCGAACTGAACGGTTCCATGATACAGGCGACAGGGCCGAAAATCTCTTCTCTTCCCAGACGTGAATGCTGAGCCACATGAGTGAAGACAGCGGGCAGGACATAGTACCCTTTATCCAGAGGCGGTTTCAGTTCCCTTTCTTCTCCATAAACCAGATTCGCGCCTTCTTCCATTCCAATTCGAATATATTCCTCGACTCGTCTGCAATGCTCCGCACTGATCACGGGTCCCATCTGTGTTTTTGAATCGGCCGGGTCCCCGATGATTACTTTTTTGATCTCAGCCAGGAACCTTTCAACAAATTCTTCATACAGGTTCTTATGAACATAGTATCGTCCTGCTGCGCCGCATACCATGCCGCTGTTGAAAATAATGGAACCTACAGCCCGGGGCACGGTCTTGTTCAGATCGGCGTCATCAAGGACAATAAACGGATTTTTACCGCCAAGTTCCAGAAAAACCGGTTTAATGGTCCTGCCCGCGGCGGTCATAATCGCCTTTCCTGTTTCGTGGCTGCCGGTAAATGCCACCATATCCACACCTGAATGTCCGGCAAGTGCCTCTCCCGCCGGGTTGCCAGGGCCGGTGATTATGTTGACGGCCCCTTTGGGCAGCTCCTCGCATTCGGCCAGAATTTCCGCTATTTTCAATGCAGGCAGAGAGACCAGGCTTGGCGGTTTGATTACACAGGTGTTTCCGGTTGCAAGGGCTGCCGCGATCTTGGCGGTAATCATGTAGGGGATGTTCCAGGGAATGATCCCCGCGCACACGCCAAGCGGCTCCCTGGAAACGTAGAACAGGCCATTCGGCGGCGCGGGCCGTATCCCCTCCACACCCATGACGATCTTGCTCATCTCCGCGGCATACCGGAAATG
>CAZJOB010000579.1:0-2292 GCA_964547435.1 uncultured Desulfatiglans sp.
AGCGTATCTGAGGTGGGGACGAGAAACGCTGGGATGGGCGATTTATGTGTTCAAAAAAGGGGGGTATGGCACAGTTCCGGTTGGATGATGCGCTTCATTGGGCATGTTAATAACGAGCCGATGATTTTGGATGCAATTAAAATGAAAAAATTCTCCGAGGGCCTGTTAAACGAAGCCGCGATCCTGGAAAATCTGAACCTACACGCCGGTCAGGCAATCCTTGATGCCGGTTGCGGAAACGGCTACATGGCAAAAAAATTCTCAAAACTGGTGGGTAACTCCGGAAAGATATACGCTCTCGATATAGACAGGGGATTCATTTACCGGCTTAATAAAATGGCCGGCTGGCTATTGTCAATATAAACAAAGAGGATACTCCTTTCGGCCCTCCTCCGGAAACGCGCTCTTCTCCTGAAGAAATGCGCCTGAAGCTTCCCTTTTCCTGCTGTAAAACTGTTAAAGCCGGGAAATATTTTTATATGCAGATATTTGAAAAAGGAGGTTAGCATCATGATTATGGAAAACACGGCCCTGGCCATTTCTATCGCCAGGGGATTGATCAAGCTTGCGGGCAGGGCTGATCGTCTTCTTGCCGAAATAGAGGGCGTCACAGCCGATCTTATTCTGACTATGCCCCCATTGACCGGCGGACCTTCCGGCGTCCGGATGGCGAATGAATTAAGGGAATCACTCATAAGGACAGGGAACGACAGGCCGGACCCCTTTGCAGCGATACGTTCGGACATGGAATATGAACTATCGCTGAATATACCTAATCCTGCAAAAATCACGAAATGGTACACGGTTTTCTTTCCTGAAAAGGCTATATTTCCCCTGTTTGATCCGGACTCCGAGTATATAAGAAACCTTAAAGCCCAATCCCCACAGGCAGATCTGAGCAACAGGGACGTTCTCGCTGCCGCCTTCTATATCGGACCGGGAAAGGATCAGAGACAAATTGGATACACCTGGAAAATGGCCTTACTGGTCACGGACGTGCTGGCAGAGTTCGGCGCTGAAAACACCGCCCTCTTCACGCGGGACAAAGAGTTGCGCGCTATCTTACAGCAGGTGCTTACGCGTTTCTCTAAACCGGATTTTGAATCCTATGATGCATGGAGTCCTTTTCTTCGTGTTGCGACCGCCGCCACATTGAACGGCGTGCTCAATGCGCGTGAGGCTTATCAGGGCAGGGATCAATGGCTTATTGCCATCCTGAACGCGCTGGCGAAAACGAGAGACGAGACGCAGGATGGAGACAATTATATTCTGGGGCTGATTCAGGGCAGGGGCTACAATCTGCTGATTAGCCATTGCATGGAGATAGCCGCGAATACACTGGACAGCACCTGTGCCGTGAAATTTGAAAAGATGGCGGGTGAGTTATTAAAAAAAGCCGCCCCACTTGTTCAAGAGAATGCCGGTTTTCGGGCCTTCTTTAAGGATCACTGGAGCGACCTGTTGCGTGCCGGCCTTTCCTCTCTTGAAAAGCACGGCCCTGTTCTATTGGAGGATTCATCTCCCCTGCTTCACGATACCCTTCTTGCTGTTATAAAAGAACTCTCGAATGAGACTGACGCGCAGCTTCTCAGTCAGGACATGCTTTTAAAGATAACCGACGCGGCTGTAGGTGCGATCTTTTCTGACCCGGGCTTACTTGTCCATAATGGAGACAAACCGTGGCTAAAGAATTTTATCGGTCCCATACTGAAGACCCTTGGTGATCAGGGTATTCGCGACACCTTCACCAAAAAGGGACTTGAAAAAATTATCAGCAATGCCGCCGGATCAATGGCGAAGCACCCGGAGCTGATTATAAAGGAACCAGGCCTTTTACAAACCCTTGTGGGCGGTATTCTCATGGCAGTTAAGAATACTGGCTGTATGAACGCCGAATCAATAGCGGCAGCGGCAGTTTCGGCCTCCCTGAAAACCCTGATGCAAAACCCCGGCCTCATCAATACCGGTTTCCCATCCCTTGTTGCCGATTGCGCTGGCAAGCTTGCCAACCTTTTAGCAGCAAAAAAGATGAATCGCGACCAGGCAGTGGAAATAATAACAATTGCCTCTCAGGCAGTTCTGCTCAACCCGATGTTACTGGGAGACTCTGAGAAAAAACTTGTCGAAGAGATTATCGGCCTGGTGGTCAAAGTTACGGAAAAAGATACAGGAAAACTGATCGCCGGAACAATTCTGGCAGAGGTTGTCCGGCAGGTGCTGAAGGCCGTTGCACGCAGTGGGGCGGCCATATTGGACACGCTACCCCTTGAGCAGTTATTGATAAAGATAGAG
>CAZJOB010000580.1:0-2287 GCA_964547435.1 uncultured Desulfatiglans sp.
CCGGGTGGGATTTGAATTTTCTGCCACTGTTGCCTTCAAGGTCTGCGACAGCTATCGGGCCGCTTATGCGGGCCTCCTCCAGGGTTTCAAAGGAAGAGGAATTTTTCTGCCGAACTGAATAGTCGAGTGCAGAAACAAGACAGGGGAAAATAAATAAAGCGAATATCAATGTTAATATTTTCATCAAGTGTTTTTTAATCATGATCCTGTTCTCCTTTACAAATATTGCTTAATCAGTAACTTCATCAGATCATCGGGTTCTTTATTATCAGTATTAATCTGATCGAAGAATAATATTCGGTTAGGATCATCTTTCGTAAAGGGCTTCCACAACGGCATATCAGAACCATCGGCATCTTTTCCGTTGGGGTTTCCTGACCGGATAAAATTAGACCAGTAATTGCACATTTTTCGTGCCAGATCATAGTGTTTGCCAACAAAAGGGCGCCAGCATTTTGCCAGTGTCTCGAAGAAGAACCAGAGGTCTGAGGAATGGAATGCGCCGGGATTATCCCATCCGGGGATCTCCGGATTAAATACCCAGTAGTACATGGGCGTCTTATCACCTGTCATGGCCTTTGCCCTGCCCAGCAACCTTATACCTAATTCCATATGGCAGACAGTTGCTTTGTGCAGCATCTCTGTAATGCTGCCGGTAGAAGAGGCACAGCGCTTAAGAAACTCGTCTGCATCATCACCATAGGTTTCTTTTGCAAATGCCCTGAACTCTTCAACCGTATTGACCATGGGCCGGTTCGGGAATTCAGTAGCCGTGTGTCCGAACATCATGGGAACCATCTGGCATTTATTTTCCATGTACAATTCATTAAGGTTTCCAACGCAGAATTTATTGTCAATTACAGTGCCCCACATAGCCTTGTATTCTACCATCTTATCCCTGAGAAATACCGCACTCAGACTTCGGGCTTCCTCCAGGGAGGAGACGCCCAGAAACCTGAAGAACTCTATACCCTCCTGCTCTGCAGTGGATAAATCTTTGTCCGGGATGACAAAGTTTCCGGGATAAGCAGAAAATATCAGGCCGCTGTCTACAATAGCCTTCTGAAACAGGCCCACGTTTTGAGGTGAGGTCAACTGAGCCATAACACTGACTCCTCCTGCCGATTGACCGCCTATTGTGATGTTGCCGGGATCGCCTCCAAAGGCGGCAATATTCCTTTGTGCCCAGCGGGTTCCGAACTGCTGGTCCAGGTGCCCGAAGTTGGCAGGGGCATCTGGACTTTCGGCTGTGATTTCCGGATGGCAAAGAAAGCCGAATACATTCAGCCTGTAATTGACAGTTACAACAACTATCCCGCGTCTTGCAATACGCTCGCCGTCAAATTCCATCTCTGCGGTGTTGCCTTCATGGAGGGCTCCGCCAAAATACCAGACAAATACAGGCAGCTTCTCATCTGCGCTTTTCGCGGGCGTCCAGATATTAAGATGTAGTGAATCCTCATCCATTTCAATTGATGTGTCCACATTCCATTCTCTTGTATAGATATTCTCCGGGTCCTCACCCGGGATATGCTGCATCGAGATCGGGGCGAATTTGTATGCTAATAAAATACCATCCCAATTATTTGCCGGCTGTGGCGCTCTCCAGCGGTTTTTACCTACCGGAGGGGCAGCAAAGGGGATGCCTTTAAAGGATATGATTCGCGGATCAGCGGCAGGTAAACCCTCGACAAGACCATTTTCAACTGTAACTCTTCGTAACATTAAAACTTTCCTTCTATAGCTTCAGTAAATATAAAAGCTCCATCCCTACTTTTTCAGGTTTCCGGCTTCATCTATCGGTTTTCCATCTACATTCAGTCTCTGGGAGCTGCCGGGTTTAAATTTACTATATTGCCCGCATAAAGTGATGTCCTGAAAAATGATCGGTTTTTCTTTATCGTAAATTTCAACAAATGTAAGAGGGCAATGAAGCATTCCCGCCTTCACGAAGATAATGGTGGACTCATCTATGGTAATCTTTTCCAGGTTTTCCATTTCATGACCTAAATAGAGATCAACCTTACCGCCTAATTCATTCCTGTTTGCTGGGTCTGATCCGCAAAAAAACAAAAACTGGTCATAATCGTGATAGAAAGTTTCATTTTCCATGGTAAAGGGGTGGGTAATGAGCCATGAAGCAATGTTGAAATTACTCTCTTTATTTTGATTTATATACAGTATAGACGGGTTGTTGGGAGCAGTGCCAAAAAGATTATTCGGAGGTGTTACAACAGCACTTTTAAATACATACTTATCAAAATCAAAATTCTTTGACATAAGAACC
>CAZJOB010000581.1:0-2279 GCA_964547435.1 uncultured Desulfatiglans sp.
TAAAAGATGAACAATTAAGTCTTAATAGGGAGGTAATGATTTATGAATCATAAAAGAAAATTGAAATACATATTTGGTATGATCATTATACTGGTGATTGCAACAGCAGGAAATGCCGCGGCCCAGCATGAAGGCGGTCTGGGAGAGAAAAGGATCCATATCAATATTGCTGACAAGGATCAACTCATGAAGGTCGAAGGCATGACAGAAGAAATTGCAAATGCCATTATTGAGTACAGAGAAAAGACAGGCTTTTTTAAAAAACCTGAGGATCTGCTCAAGGTTCAAGGCGTTACCGGGGATGTTTATAAAACCCTTGATCTAAAGTTAGGAACAGAGGGCGATCTTTACTTCATCCCGAAAGAGGATGCTGAAGAGGAGTTTGATGAAGATGAAGAGCCTATATTGAGCCCTTCAAAGTGTTAAGAAATATCAGGCCTATGCTTGAGACATTAGAAAAAGGGAAAATGAACCTATGAGTAACAACAGAAAATGGCCGTCAATTGCACTCATTATAACAACCTTTCTTTTTACAATCCCTTCTCTCGGTGAAGAAAATTCAAGAGGACTGGCTCCTGTAATGGATGCCACCTACATGCCTGACCTGGGCGGCGTACTTAACGAGACCTATCACAACCAGTACGGGCAGAGGAGAGATCTTGCCGAATGTATTGTACTGCGAGGCAGTAAGGTAAAAGATGGTAAGGCCTATGTCCCCGCAGGCGGTCTCTTTTATTCTTCCGAGACATCCTATGGCGCCCGGCCATTTATGCGGGAGCCTTTTTTGATCCTTGGCGAACATGCCTACCTGCTTCGTTCGACCCATAAGAAGGTGATAAAAAGAAACGTGGTGGTAGAAAAGGGAGAGAAGGCCCTTTTAGATTCCTCCGGATACAGATTATGGTTCGACTACGCGACGGATCATTACGAAAAGCCATATGGTGAATTTGCCCTTATCTCCCCTTCAGGCGGATGGCCTCATGAATGGCCTGTATCCACATCCTTTCCGGGCGCCGGGGAGATAAAGAAACTGAATTATAAGGAAGGTATTCACCCTCAGCCGGAACCTTTTTTCATGGACAATACCTATTTGTACGGCCTTACAAAGCTTGTTGCGGAGGATGTCGGGTTTGATAAGGCAAAGTTTTCCATGATTGAATACCCGGTAATTACTGAGGCAGTATTCTCCATGGAAAGACCATGGGTTATGGATGTCTACCAGGAAAGTTACCGCTGGTACGGCACCAAAAGGATTTACACCTTTAGAAAAGAAAACGGGATACTGGTTGAGATCAGAAACTGGACAGGGAAAAAAGTACTTGCCTCCAAGCTTCTCAAGCCGGCTACCCAGCAGGAATATAAAGCTGCGAATCAGGATGATTACTGCCTGACCGATTTTGACCTTGATATACATATTGAGCTGATAGTTGATCCGGATTATTTAAAGGCATCGGATTTCGTTCCCTGGGCCAATGATGTGCCTTATGGGTGGCAGGAAGGTACGCTTTCCCTGGCCGTCTATAATGACCTCATCAGGGTGGAGAGTGAAAAGCCATGGACCAAAGACGACCGGTATATAGTTAGGCTTGAGGCGGATTATAAGACAGGCATGCTTATAAGAATAACCCTGGAAAACAGGGACCCATTTGAACTGAGCAATGAAAATGATTCATATGATGGTCCTGAAAAAATATCGGAAGTATGGGATCGAAGCTATTTCAAGGTGGTTGCCAGGGATTTTAAAGACAACGTCGTAAAGGATTGCTATGTGCGCGATTCCTTTTTCCGGAGAACGGACAATCTTATACTCTGGGAGGAGGGAAGAGAAAACATCGACTTTTTCATCGGCAAGAGCCCCCTGTTCTTCCCAGTGATGGAGGATACCTTCCTTCAAAGACTTGCTGATCCGACCTATGGCGTCCCTGTTGTGCAATCACGTTTCACCTCCTATCCGGAGGTTATTCCCGACGCAAAGTGGTTCGCCCCTGACCCAACGAGTGCCTTTGTGCCGAAACTAAAAGGTTTTATACGTAAATACGTGAAAACAAATGACGGCAATCGTCTGATCGCTCAGGAAGCCATGGCAATCAGAAAAAGCTACGTGGATTACAGAAATCGTAAAATTATTATCCCGCCCGGAGGTCTTTATTACAGCTCACGCGACAACAGGAATATTCGACCCGGAGAACCCCTTACAATCCTTGGAAAGGATGCGTATCTTCTGGGGTTTAAAAGCTATCTCGTAGTAAAGAAGGACTTTAAGATCGACTTCTGGAAGG
>CAZJOB010000582.1:0-2276 GCA_964547435.1 uncultured Desulfatiglans sp.
GGAAAAAGTAACAGTTGTCACAAAACTGCCTGTGTATCTGGTCGATAAAAAGGATGATTTTGACCGGTTTTTTAATGAACAGTTAGAGAGGCTGGAAACAGATAAATTGGATTTTTATCTGCTGCACGCCCTTTCGGGACTTAACTGGCCTAAAGTACGTGATCTCGGAGTTATTTCATGGCTCGATGGGCTGATTGCAAAAGGGAAAATAGGGCACACCGGCTTTTCTTTTCATGATGATTATGCCCATTTTAAGGAAATAATTGATTCATATGATAACTGGTCGATATGCCAGCTTCAATATAATTACATGGATATAAATGATCAGGCCGGAAAAAAGGGAGTTGAATATGCAGCCTCAAAAGATATGGGGATAGTAATAATGGAGCCGTTAAGAGGCGGGCAATTGACCAAAACTCCACCCAGAAAAATTTCCAGGCTCTGGGCCTCGGCCGAAAAAAGAAGAAGCCCGGCTGAGTGGGGTTTGCAGTGGCTTTGGGATCAAAAGGAAATATCTGTTGTGTTGAGCGGCATGAGTACTATGGATCAGTTGATTGAAAATATATCATTAGCAGACAGATCCGGGCCGGAGGAATTTACCGATGCGAATCGCAATTTAGTAAAACAGGTCAGGAAAGCCTATAGAGGATTAAGGCCCGTGCCCTGCACATCATGTCGATACTGTATGCCATGCCCGAATGGAGTGGATATTCCGGGCGTTTTTGATATGTACAATGATTCCTGCATGTATGAGGATCCCGGTCACGGATTAATCTGGTATAACAGCCCATACGGTTTTAACCAGGAACAAAGGGCGGATAAATGTACCAGGTGTGGTGAGTGCCTGAAAAAATGTCCTCAGCACATCAATATTCCGGATTGCCTGGAAATGGCCCATTCAAAAATGGCTGCATCAATGGCCGATATGATAGAGGGTGGATAATTCTCAAAACATTAAAGAAGTAGGGGACGTTGTTGATTAACGTGACAAACAATAATATTGAATGCCACAGGTTTAAATTGAATGTATAAGAGGGTAAGATATCATGCCGAGACATAACTTTTTTGAACTGGGTGGAGACTCTTTAATGACTATGATGGTGATATTCCGGATCAATGATGTTCTAAACATCGATTTGCCTCCAGGCGCAATCATGGAAGCTCCGACACTTTGGGAGTTTTGTAAAAAAGTTGATGAGGAAATAACAGCATCTGAATCAGAGATCCTGGCTGAAGGAGAAGATTTTGACACTCAGGAATTAGAGAGTGGGGTGATCTAGGCAGGGAAGGATGCTGGTCTCAAGATCCTGGTTTTTTGATGCTGGATTCAGATTTCTGGATTCTATATTTTAGTTAACAAACCATATAATAATGATGGACCACATGAAACAAAGGCAATATATTTCTTCCTGGTAAAAAATGTTGACATAGATTGAATATCAGAGTTACTATTTTAGACAGCTTATTGAAATCATTTATATTATTTTCGTGGAGTTCTTTATGGAACAACAGGTTATTGAAGCAATATTAGAAGACGGTCAGATAAAGTCTGTCAGCAGGAAGCTTCCCAGTGGAACGCTAAAAGTTCATTTGATTTATGATAAAAAAAATATTTCAGACACCACTGATCTCGTAGAGGCAATAGCTGAAACAGCAGGGATATATAAAACTATTAATGTGGATGACGAATCCAGGAAATTGAGGTCTGGCTGGGATCGGAATAATGGCATCTGAATATCTAATTGACACCAATATTCTGATTTACCATACTAATGGTTCAGAAATTGTTCATAATTTCATCAAAGAAAACATAGGCAATAATTCATTCAATATATCTATCCTTACAAAAATAGAGTTTCTTGGATGGGACAAACACACCCCTGAAGGTTTAAGAAAATGCATAAAATTAATTGATTATGCAAATGTTTATTATCTTGATGAAAATATTGCAGACAAAACAATAGAAATCAAAAAGAGAGTAAATATAAAACTCGCTGATGCCGTTATCGCGGCCACCGCGCTCGTTAACGGTCATCGCTTAGTAACAAGAAACACTGATGACTTCAAAATGTTAGAAGATTTAATAACTTTGAATCCTTTTAACCCTTAACTTCACGTAGACAGAAGTGCACGTTTGTAAGTCCATTCTATATACTGAAGCACTCCTTTTACACAAAGACGAAACCACAACAGCAATATAACTCAAATTAAACAAATTTATTCATCCAGCATTATCTGGCATCTCTGAAAACCAGTATCCAGAGTCTTTAATCAAG
>CAZJOB010000583.1:0-2276 GCA_964547435.1 uncultured Desulfatiglans sp.
TGCTCAGGTGGTTTGATTACTGGCTTAAAGAGATTGATACAGGGATCATGGATGAGCCCGAGGTCGCCATATATGATAATGGAACCGGAAAATGGCGATATGAAAATGAATATCCGGTCAGGCGAACCGAGTGGAAAAGTATCTATATGGGCAGGGGTGTGTCATCAACTTCACCATGGGGTCTTCTTTGCGAAGAATCTCCCGAAAGGCAGAAAGATTCAAGCTCATTTAAGCATCCTCCTGTTAAAAACCAGTTGCCGGGCTCCTTCATCTTTCTACTCAATGCGGATAACAAAGAGTTCCTTGCCTTCACCACTCCCCCGCTTAAAGAGGATATTACGATAAAAGGGCCTGTCAGCATGACTCTTTATGCCTCAACGACCGAAAAGACACCGTCTGACTGGGCATTTTTTATCAAGATAGGCGAGATCGGCCTGAATGGCCCTGCCCTTAATCCTGTAACAGGAAAACCATTTCTGAGACCTGACTGGACAGATGCCTGGACACCCAGAGATGTCAACCTGTGGAGCTATGGAAACCTCAAGACAAAATTCAGAAGGCTCGATGAATCAAGATCAAGGCCGGGAAATCCATGGCACACATTTACCGACCCTGAAATTCTTGAACCGGATACCATATATGAATTTCAGATAGAGCTAGTACCCATCTTCAATACCTTTAAAAAAGGACACAAAATCTGGTTACAGATAGCATGCGAAGACAAGGATTATAACCTGTGGGACGCGGGAGGCGCCTATGTCACAGGACCTTCTCCGCTATCGATTGATATCACCGTATATCATAACAGGGAGTATCCATCTCATCTGGTACTGCCTGTGGTGCGGGATATGGAAGAGAGTATAAAAGTGGGATCACCGCTATGCGACTTTCTGCCGCGAACATTATAGAGGCCGTATTACTGCCCTGCATGGACCGGCATCGCCTTTATCCAGCCTTATAGGGAGGCAGATGAGTTCATAGTTGCCAGGGGATACTCCATCAAGATTGATAGCCTCAAGGATGTATATACCCTTCGTTAAAAATGCCATGTGGACAGCGGTAATATTTTCCGGTGGGTTCATGCTGGCAATGGTCAGGAAGTCAAGACCTACCAGCAGGATGCCTATATCCGCAAGGTACTCTGCTGTTTCAGGAGTGATGGCCACGTAATCCCCTTTATACACTCTTGAGCTGTATACCCTGGGTGAGTTTTTTGTCTTGAACAGGATTCTCTCCCCCTGCCTGATCCGGTGCGGCTTAAGTTCTTCGATCGTGATTTCTTTTTCGTTTATAATCTCTATGACCCTCGCAGAACCTACAGCAGTACCTATGGGCATTTCATCTATGGAGGTGCCTCCTTTAATGAAATGGAGGGGGGAGTCGATATGGGTTCCGTCATGGGAATCCATTTCAATCCTGGACATGGTGACCTTGTCACCCTTTTCCACATCAAAAAATCGTTCCACCTTTGATCTGGGGACTTCACGTTCGGAGGCCTCCATAAAAAGTTCAGGTATATCTTTGCCAAGGGGGATCGAGATATCAATCCAGTTATGTTCAGACATACGGTTTCCTCTTTTTTTTTATTTGATCAGCATATACATCATCTTTCCGGGTTTACATCACGGATTTTGATGAGCCAACTGCCGTTTATTTTAACAAGTTCATTCACTTCGCGCCCGGCAGTAACGACCTCTCCACCTGTTTCAAGAACCCCCATCCAGTAGGCATAATAGCGAGCATGATCCTCATCTATAAACTCAATATGAGTGTTTGTGACTATGTGATACATGTGAGGCTTTTTTTTGCCGCCCTCATTATCTGCATCCATTTTTTCCCAGGCATCCACCACCATTTTCTTCAGGGCTTCCCTCCCTTTTGCCGTGGTCTCGCGGCTTATGAATTGTCCATCAGGTGTAAACTTACTGATGAACGCTTCTGCATCGTGTGAGTCAAGCGCCTGGATGTATTCCCACATCAATTGTTCAATCTCAACCCGGTCCTGGGCCCGAAGCTGGACCTTTTCCGCGGCAAGTAATATGGATGTACCCATTATCAGGAATAGAGATATTGATAAAACCATTATTTTTCGAATATGCATATTATTCTCCTAAATTGTTTTGAATAGTGAAATCTTCGCTACATCCCGGCGGCGATGATATTAACGGTGAAATCCCTGAAGGGTTTGTCTTTACTGTCCAGGAGCCTGGCACAGAAGTCCGTTGCCCCTCCGCCGTTGATTATCGCACACCTTATGATGTTCTTACCCTTTTTAA
>CAZJOB010000584.1:0-2271 GCA_964547435.1 uncultured Desulfatiglans sp.
TTTCTGGCATTATCCATGTCAAATGTCTCAGGCTCATCCTGTTCAACAGTTCTATTAAGCAACTCTTCCCTTGAATATCCCATAACACGGCATGCTTCATCGTTTACAATGAGATTCTTACCATTAAGATCGTGGACAAAGACTGCGCCAGGCAGCTTTTCCAGGATAATCCTAAATCTTTCCTCGCTTTCATGAAGATCTATTTCAGTCTTTTTTCTGATATTGATCTCTTTTTCCATTTGTTCTTTCATCTGTTGTAATTCAAGGCTCCGGATTTTGAGATTTTCAAAATTGGAATCCATAGAATTAAAAAGGCTGCCTACGATGAATGTGAGAATGGCGGTAAAAAAACCGTATCCGGCGGCCGCTGTTAGCCAAGAGGGCAGGGCGACGGCAAATTCATTCAATGAAAAATTATATTGCAGCAGATCCATATGAAAAAGGATTGCCAAAAGGGATATAACTAACAGATTAATGAAAGTAATAAATATACCTGATCGTATACCCCAGAATACAGTAATAATAATACTGCCGAATATAAAAAATGGAATACCAGTACCTATGAGCCCCCATTTGAGCATGGAAGTCAGGGCAATGGCCAGTGTGCAGATTGCTGTTATTAACGCCCTGGAATTAAGCGATAAATGTCTGCGCGCGAGCATTGCAGCCAGAAGCACAAGGTATATAGTAAAATAGGCAATATATACTGATAATCCTCCGACAGAGAGATAGCGGAGAAAGGCGATAACTACATACAGGGCGCCCAGAATAGCGCCCCATATAAGGGTGGTATCCGCGAGCCTGCTTTTGATATCATATATTGTCTGATACTCAGACCCCGATGCTCCCGATTTATAATTAATGCTGTTATTATGAATCATATGCACTCCATAATGGGCCTTATATTTTTAATTTATTTTTTATAGTCTTAATCATTAGAAATATTAATATGTTAAGAATAAATACTTACAAAGCTTAGATATATATTGTTTGAAATTAATTAGTTGCAAGAAACATACCAGATCTTATAATTAATTGGCTGTAATATCAGGTAATTACATGTGCTTCAGCCCTCATGGCAATATTTGAAGGCATCGAGGTTTCTGATAAAAATTGATCTGGTCCGCATTCATGCGCGCAATAAGCACCTTGACAGGAACACACACCATATCTAATATCTGAACTTTGTGAAGAGCAACCATATCTTTATTAGGCACAAGAATCAAGATTTCCACCAAATGACTGAAGAAAAGGTTATGTGAAAATAAAGAATTTATTCTGGGCTTTTAAGGCATTTTAAAGGAGATTAGATTGAAAAAATGAAGTCAGGGATGTTAAGTCTTTCAAAGGCGGTTGGAGTAAAAAGCGGTGATATCGTCTCACTTGTGGGCGGAGGGGGCAAGACAACCGCAATATTTAAGATGGCCGAAGAATTGTCATCAACCGGACTAAGAATAATTGTCACTACCACTACCCATATTTTTCCTCCTGAAGATTCGATCAAAACCATATTTAAGATCGAAATCAATGAGATCGAGGATGAGATCGTCAAAAATGGGTTGATTGTTCTGGCTCAAGGCTTTCACGGGGAAAGACTAAAGGGCGTAGAACCTTCCATGGTCAGGAGATTAAGGGAGATTGCCGATGTGATTCTAGTGGAGGCGGATGGCGCAAACTGCATGCCGTTTAAAGCGCCCCTTGATCATGAACCGGTCATACCCCCTTCAAGCACGGTTGTCATGCCGGTAACCGGCATGGATGTCATCGGCAGGACTCTATCAAGGGAAAACTGTCACAGGCCTGAAAAGATAGCAGAGCTTATGCAAATCAGTATGGGCGATATTGTTACTGCCGATATTGTAGCAGGAATCATAATGCATCCCATGGGAGGCATGAAAGGTGTGCCCTCCGAAGCGCGATATATCCCTCTTCTTAATAAGGCCGATTCATTTGCTGAAATGAATGCTGCCATGAAAATTTCAAAAGCGCTCATGAGGGGGGGAATTGAAAGATCTGTTATCGCATCACTTAAATCGAATCCCCCGTTCATTAAACCGTGTGGAAAAAGGTGTAAAGTGGCGGCAGTAATACTGGCCGCGGGTGGTTCGAGCCGTATGGGACAGCCGAAACTGGATATGAAAATAGATGGCCGCACCCTTGTTCAAAGGGTGGTCGACAGTGCTTCGGGTTCACTGGCAGATGAGATTATTCTGGTAACGAGACCGGGTATATTGCCTGTTGATGTATCTGAATATCATGGCCTGAAAATTG
>CAZJOB010000585.1:0-2266 GCA_964547435.1 uncultured Desulfatiglans sp.
AATGCGCTTTTTTCCTTTTTATTTCAATTAATTACACTTTCTGGATGGACACTAGCTATATGTACTTACCATTTTCTATATGATGATCAAAAATTTGATAAATACCTAAAGCAAAGAAATTTTACCACCGGGTTTTCAGATGGTTATATGATATTTGATGATCCAGGTGTTAGCCCTTTTGAGCCACCCTATTTAAGGAAAGGATTGATTAGAGCTAAAAGATAATGTTTAGATCCTTCTTCGTCAATACGTCCATGATATAATGGCTTAATTATTCTGCTACCTTAAGATTCATCTCTCCCAATACCGCCTTACCGCGTATTCATCGATTATTTTATGTTTTACCATTTGTTATCCCTGATGATTTAAGGTTCAAAAATCAAAATAACAGATTGATATAAGCTCAGGGTTCAGGCGGATATCCCACTGATTGAGACAGTGTGATTTTTTGATCCTCACGAAGTTTCAATATTTTTGCCAGAGCCTCTTTGTCAATATTTCCCCTCACTACTGTGGAAAGGCCTTCCGATGCGCAAAACAGATAAACATTTTGAACCAGGAACCCAGTATGGGCGCCGGTAAAAAATTCAACAGCCATTGGATCAGGTACCTTTAATCTGGAAAGGTCCGAAACATATATCAGATTCAGGGCGGCAGTTTTTACATAATCCTGATTCCCGGTTGCAGAGCGAATGTCTTTATCCAGGATTTTACGCAGCGAATGATCTTTTGCTTCATAAATATAGAGACCATCGCTCATGGCCACATAGACATCGATATCCTGGAGATTTCTGGCAGAAGGCGCTGTTCTGCGGCCATCAGGGCGATTGATGCCCCATGCAGCCCACAGCAGGCTGGAAAGGGTTTCCGTTGAAAGTTTCCGTGAACTGAATTCCCGGCCCGATTGACGTTCTTTCAGAGCCTGCATCAGAGGCATGCCTCCTTCTGTTTTTGGGGCAGGCAGTGTTATTATTTCCTGTGAATAGACACTCAAACTAATCAGCAACATAAACCCAACCGAAAAAGCTATTTTAAACCTTCTTCGTGACATAAGAAAAACCTCCATAAAAAAGGATGTAAAAAAATCAGTGTTTCTTGTCTTATTGATTCGGGTAAACCATATTTTTTATTTTGATGCTCTTTTTGTGCTGAGAAATCAAGAGATACTATATTCCACATTCTTTTTAGAACAATTCTTTACTCATTTTATCTATTTCAGCACTCACAGCCTCATAGACTCCGGGGAATGTGCTGCCCGGACCGCCTGCTGCCAGACACGGAATAAAGTACAATTTGCCGTTGTTTTCACATGCCCTTCTTACTTCCCTCGCGACCAGTTCCGGTGTCCAGTCGGCACAGTCCACCACGCCATTGTCGATATCACCCATGAATGAGATCTTTCCGCCATATTTTTTTACCAGTTCGGGGACATTGTTTGTTGTAACACAACCCTGGAACACATCTATTCCCAGTTCGATCATGGCTGGAACAAGGTTGGCCGCGTATGAATCGCTGTGGTGCACAATAACCTCCACCCCGTTTGCCTTATAGAAGCCGTATATTCTTTTGTATGCGGGAACAATGAACTCTTCAAACATTCGGGGTGACAGGAATGAAGACCGATGGCTGCCCCAGTCGTCATGATGCAAAAGCGCGTCGGGATGAAAGTTTTCACAGAGCAGTTTTGCGTAGCCAATTTCATATTCTGTTATGTAATCGATGAGTTCTCTCATTGATTCTGGCTCTTCATAGAAAGCGATCAGGCAGTCGTCCATGCCCATCAGGTAATGAAGCTGTTCAAACACACCCGGCGCAACCAGGCAGGTTGCAAACAGTTCACTGCGGTCTATTTTTTCCGCTGCCGGTTTAAACTTGTTCCATGCTTCATGTGAATAGTCAAGCACTGGAGCCCTGACTGTTTCTCTCCATTTTGTGATATCCTTTATCACTTTGTGTTCATCATCATGCACGGGAAACGGTCCAGGCGTGTTTTTCTGAAACCTTATTGTAACTCCCCATCCGTTCCTGACATCCGGACCGCCGGGTACAGGAAAAGGAAACGCCGTTGAAACCGGGTCTCCGAATATAAACCCGAACGGCTCATACTGTTTTACAAACCTGTCAGGATTTCCTCCCCTGATAGTTTCCATTAAGTTCTGTCTCTTTGTCAGCATATTACTACCTCTCGATTTCAATTAGCAATTAACAATGAAAAAATCCGGTGTCAGGTTTTGACTTTGACAGTCTTACTCATTTTTTGTTGAAG
>CAZJOB010000586.1:0-2222 GCA_964547435.1 uncultured Desulfatiglans sp.
GATAGAGCATTACAAGTCTGGACATCTTGCCGATATCTGGCGGTATTGTGCCGTTCAGGTTATTTCCTGATAATTTTAGTTCGTACATTATGATACTTCTGGAGCTATAAACGATCATGACTCCATGCCAATCGCCTTCTGTCCCTGGCATAGCGAAGCCGTCTTCATGAAGGGGTCCATCTTTCCATCCGGTATTAATGGTCCAGTTATCGCCATTCGTGCTGTTGTACAGGGATATAAGGGCGGATCTTTCATCTTTTGTCAGGTTTTTTAAATTCGGATCCGACCCAAACAGATATTCTTCATAGTTGGTATAGCTGTCTGTGTCACCATCCTCATTGGCATCGTTTAACAGGGGCTTTAAATTGTATCGCACCTCCCATGAGTCAGGCATGCCGTCGCCATCAGTGTCTTTGCATTTTGGGTCTGTGCCGGCCAGGTATTCTTTCAGGTCTGATAGCCCGTCGTTATCATAATCGCCTGTTCCATCTCTGTCTTTATTGTCAAAATATTTAGTCTCCCATGTGTCTTTCATGCCGTCACTGTCACTATCTTCTTCACCCGGATAATATTCAACCGCCCCCATGTCATATCCGTTGCCAAACGGTCTTGCATGGCCGTAGATATCCGTATCAGTAGCGGTCCCGGGATCTCCCGTGTCTACACATGGAGAAAATAATATCGGGGTATAGTCTCCATCTGTTGGAAGGAGCGGATCAGCATCTATGTTGCCTTCTCCGGGATAACCTCCCTGAATATTTGAATAGGTAATTGAGGGTGTTCCCCAAACTTGGACTTCATCAGGTATGTCTCCCCACAGGATAGAATTACTGATATATAGATTTGAGATATTTTCATCCGGAGAAGCACTAAAGTCTGAAGAAAAACTAAAGATAGCTCCTCCTGATGAAGAAGTATTGTGGTAAAAGGTACAATTATTGATAATAGTAGATAATGCATTGTAAGCAATTATCGCTCCGCCGGAAGAATCAGCGGAATTTTCCGTAAAAATGCAGTTGTAAATGCCGGTATTTGAACCTGAATCGTTATATATTGCTCCCCCGCCCATTACTAAGTCAGCGGTATTTCCCATAAAAATGCAATTTTCGATGCGGGTATTTGAACCTGAACCGTTATGTATTGCCCCTCCACCCTTATAGTCAGCTATTCCTTCGGTGAATATCAGTCCATCAAGAATCGTTTCTCCTTCATTTTCAAGACAACGAAGGCCATTGCAATGGATAGTAGTGTTATTATCCTTGATGTTTCTATCTGCAATAGCCATTTCATCCCCGGCAAATCCGCCATAGATGAAAAGCCTTTTCCCCTGGGCTATTTTGATAGTTTCACTGAGGTAATAATCGCCTTTCTTCACCCGGATTTCATCGCCATTCATGGCAAATATAAATGCCTCATCTATTGTCTTGAAAGGTTTGGCCCAGCTTGAACCATCCCCGGATTCATTTGCATTCGAATCAACATAATATACTTTTTTATCTGTGATATATGGGTATATGTTTAAGACACCGGAAGAAACAACACTATATTCAGCAGGCATGCCTTCTGGAAGAAAATACCAGCCATCATATGAGCCACTCCATCCGAAGTTTAGATGAAACTCTCCTGTTCCCTTGTAGCCGCCGGCTACTATAACATGTCCGCCTCATGTATCGTCTTGATATACTACGAGCAAAGCAGGCCGTTTTTGTTTCATGTTATCTTTCAGGATATCATAGAAAAAGGCTGATGATGAGTCCACATCCGTTGCATTGCCATAATTGAACCCGGCCATAAAATCACCGGCAAACGCAGTTGCGCCTGACGCACCCGATGTGTAATTCATGCCTAATCGAATTCCGACCGCAAAATTCAAGGCGATGATGTCATATACATCATCATAGTCAATATCAAGAAGCATCTGGTTCAGTTCGTCAAAGGATGGAAAATCATACAGGTCATGATCTTCATCTATTTTTATTGAGCGTGTGTATGTTTCATAGCGGTCGTTCTCATCAAAGTGCAAGGTTGTTGGATATTTCCAGTAGTGGAGAATCTGCGCGGTTGCAGTGGCAGCGCACCCAACCACACTTCTGGAACCTGTTTCAGGATCCATGGGGCAGTATTTGTTATACGGATCATATTGTCCCCATACAGTCGTTACATAAGGACCCCACTGTTGAGTTGCCGTGAGATCGCTTAACAGGGTCTGGTCCTTTTTAAGG
>CAZJOB010000587.1:0-2220 GCA_964547435.1 uncultured Desulfatiglans sp.
AAGATACCCCGCTGCTTGCGGCGGGGTAGTTCATTAAAACAGCATTGGCGCGAACTCATTTAGATAATCCCGCCAGTTAGCCCAGGTATGACCGCCGCCGGTTTCTTTATAAACAGGTGAAAATCCGTGTTTTTTAAGCATATCCACTGTGTCCCTGGTTGTTTGTATCAGAAAATCTTCTGTCCCGGTTGCAAACCACAATAATTTCAAACCTTTTTTCATATCTTTATTATCCAGCATGGAAATATGCTGTTCTTCCCAACCGGGTGAGGAGGATTGGCCCGGCATTCCGGACATACTGAATACGCCGGAACTGAAAACGCCGATGTAGCCGAACTTGCCAAGATCAGACATAGTGATATCGAGGGTCTGCATGCCTCCCATGGACAGGCCGGCTATGGCGCGGCTGTTCCGGTCATTTAGTACGCGGTAATGAGATTCGATATATGGCATAATGGCATTTATGAAATCCTGAGAAAATTCATCCACTTCCTGACCGATGCTCCTGCCCATGCTGAAATCTTTTGATGTATGTCCCGCAGGCATGACCACAATCATGGGCTTTGCCTTTTTCTTAGCGATCAGGTTATCCAGAATGAAGCCTGCGCGACCTACTGTTGTCCATGAGTCGTCACAATCCATAGCACCGTGAAGAAGGTAAAAGACAGGGTATTTCTTATTGCCTGATTCATAACCCGGGGGTGTATATACATGCATTCGGCGATGTCTCTTGAGAGAATTCGAGTAGTAATATACCTCTGCCACGGCCCCATGGGGCGTCTGTTTCATTTCCATGAAATCCACGCCCGGAATATAAACCACACTCCAGACATTGTTGTTGGATTCACTTATGAATGTGTTGCGCGGATCCACAACCGAAGCGCCGTCAACAGTAAACACATACCTGTATGATCCAGGGGCCGAGGGATCGACGGCAGCCTCCCAGATGCCTTCCTTATTTTTAGTGAAGGTTATCTCCTGCTGCTGCATTCCGAACAGGTCCGAGCTCTGCAGTCCGACCTTTGTTGCCTCCGGCGCGAGGATTCGGAACACAATACTTCCATCCGGCCTGACTTCCGGGGAGTTTACCTCCGGCGCCTGAGTGAACATGGGTTTTTTTGCCTGTGCGAACAGGTATTCAGATGTGAATAAAAAGGCCGTAACAGCCACTATCGGAATGATGACTTTCAAAAAATGTCTTCGTGCCATAAAAGCCTCCTTTTTGCTTTAAAAGGTTATGCCTACTGGCAAACAAGAATTTTATGAACAGCCAGTGACATCTATCCTAGGAAAAGACAGCCCCCTGTGTCAAATCAAATCGATGAACCAGGCAAATTCCATTCTTTCCTTATTAAATAAATAAAGAATGCCATGTTGACAAACTTTACGCGTGTAAATAAGATATTCTTTTTTTTAAGGATCGAAATGATAGCAAACATTTTTATAATCGCGTTGCTGGTGGAAAGTATTGTGCTTCATGAGATGGCGCACGGTTATGTCGCTTTGCTGTTCGGAGATCGTACAGCCAAACACATGGGGCGCCTCACTCTGAACCCGATTCCGCATATTGATCCGGTTATGACAGTTATTTTACCGATCGCCGCTTTTATCTTTTCCAGAGGGACGTTTATCATCGGCGGAGCAAAGCCCGTTCCGGTAAACCCTAATAATTTACGGCCGCAGGTCCTTGGAGACATCTGCGTATCAATCGCCGGCGTCGTTGTAAACTTACTGATAGCCATAGTGATTATCCTGCTGCTAAACGTTGTTATTTTCATTTTCAGAGGTCCGCAGGCAACTCTGGTCGTTAAAGTACTGCTGAACGTGGCACTTCTTAACATTCTTCTAGCCATGTTCAACCTGATCCCCATCCCGCCACTTGACGGCAGCCATCTTTTCAAATATCTGCTCCCGCAAGGATTGCGGCGCGGCTATGAAAATCTTGGCCGCACCGGCATGGGTTTTATAATTTTGATTATATTGATAAATATTCCGGGGCTGTGGAATATATTTAACACGGCGCTGTTTTGGTTGCGGGATTTCCTGCTGAAAACCCTTATCATTTTCTAAATTTAGTGCTTGAAATCACTGGACCCCGGCTTCCGCCGGGGAGACGAAATATCGCGATTCACTCTTGTCCAAAATCGGTTTTCAGAAAGCAGTGCAAATTGCTGAGTTGCAGCAAAGAACTTTAGGTGCATCAAATAATGGTGGATATAA
>CAZJOB010000588.1:0-2199 GCA_964547435.1 uncultured Desulfatiglans sp.
GAAAGATGAGATCATACAGGGATTTTTCATTCTTCATCCATTCCATGCAGTCAGAGGCAATAAAAACATGCCTGTCCTGATCAAACCCGTTTAATGCCATGTTCCTTTTTGCCCATTTTGTGTAGGTGTTGGATTTATCCACCGATGTGGTGGAAAGTGCACCTCCGCGCGCGGCATATACAGTGGCGGTTCCCGTGTATGAGAAGAGATTGAGAAACCGCTTGCCATTTGCCATGCGTTCTATCATGGCCCTTATCAGTCTGTGATCCGGAAAAAGGCCGGTATCTATGTAACTGCCAAGGTCTATTTCAAACCTCAGGCCGGCTTCATTTATCACTGCGGTCATTGAACTGCTTTGCTTTTCATACTGGGCTGTCTTCTTCTGCTGCCTTCGCTGTTTGATAAAGACATTTTCAGAGGGAACCTCAAATAACGACGGCAGCACATAAACAACATCCTGAAGGCGCTGAAGGGCCTTTTCCGGTGATATAGAGACCGGCGCCCTGTATTCCTGAACATGGAGCCATTTTTCATATACATCGACCGCGACCGCGTATTCCGGCAAATCCCTGTCATATGCGCGAAAGCAGGTTATGCTGTTCTGTTTCCGCCATGATTTGAGCCTCTTAAGATTTTTCCTGACACGGTTTTCGAACATCTGAATATCTTTAGAGGGTTCATAACCGGAAATCCTTTCATGAACCATAACCGGTGTCTTTGCAATACTGCCTGAATCGTAATCATTCAGGCGATACTGAATAAGATCACACGGAATGCTGCCATTGAAGAAATGATCGATTCTTGAGGGTTTGGCATGAATCTCTTCAGCAAGTTTCGGGTTGCCTGTAAACACGGCCGCGCGCCAGCCTGCAAAATGCTCTCTCAGCCTTTTTCCAATCAGGGCATAGATATCTTTTAACTCCCCGGATTCACCCATACGCTCACCATAAGGAGGATTCGACATTATCAGGCCGGGACACTCCAAGGTCCGGGGATGGGGCTTAAGATCGGATAAATCGCGCCTTTCAAAGTGTGCCAGCCCGTGAAGTCCTGCCTTTTCAAGATTGGTTATCGAGTCTCTTACAGCCACGGAGTCCCGGTCATAGCCGATGATGGGTACGATATTATGCCTTTGTTGAGACTCAATTTCCTCGGCTTCATCCACGAGCATATCCCATAACTCCGGTGAATGCCGCCGCCACTTAAGAAATCCGAAATATTCTCTCAGCAGTCCGGGGGCCATGTTCCCTGCGATCATTGCCGCCTCTATGGGCAGTGTGCCGGAACCGCACATGGGATCAATAAATCCGCCCCCTTTTTCGGCGATTTCAGGCCAGCCTGCCCTGATCAGAATGGCCGCGGCCAGGTTTTCCTTGAGGGGGGCAAGGCCGCTGTCGATCCTGTAGCCCCGTTTATGCAGGCTTGAACCGGAAAGGTCAAGACTGACAGTGACGTATTTGCGGTTCATAAAAACATTGATGCGAATATCCGGCATTTCCGTGTCAATAGAGGGGCGTGAGGATATATTATCCCTGAACTGATCCACAATGGCATCCTTGACCTTCAGCGCACCGAAATGGGTGTGCCTGACAATAGACTGATTCTCATGAAAATCTATGGCCAGGGTATTGTCGGGCCCCATATGATCCTGCCAGTCGATGCTCCGAATGCCTTCATAAAGGGCGTCTATGCTGTCCGCCTCAAATGACCCGATTACCAGAAACACCCTGCTCGCTGTTCGAAGCCATAGGCATGCCCTGTAGCCCAGTTGAAGGTCCCCCTCAAAGGACGCCCCCGCCCTGGTCTGCTTCACACGGGCCGCGCCGAGGTCCCTCAGTTCTTCAGCGAGTATCGGTTCAACCCCTTTTGGGGAGGTGGCGAAATATGAATATATCTGCGTCATTGTATAAATCTCATGTCTCGGTTTACTCTTTACTGTTTACTCTTCACTATTTACTTTTCACTTTTTACTTTTTACTATTCACTTTGCACTTTTCACAAATCCCTCCCTCCCTTTTACGTGAAAAATCCTTTGAAATAAACACAAATTATGCAACTTTTTTAAAACTCATCCGGTATAGTAAGTAAATGGATCAATCCGAATTTCTCAAAGGATTAATGAACTGTTTTAATGGAGAAATTTGCTAGGAGGCTGTCCGAGAATACATTTTTGTACCATTTTAGTCATTCCCGCGCAGG
>CAZJOB010000589.1:0-2189 GCA_964547435.1 uncultured Desulfatiglans sp.
TCAACAAAGACAGAATCCTGAGGCAACAGGCGCTTTTACCCATCTGTTGTATGAACTGATTGTCGCGGCAAAGGTCATTTCAAAGGAGGTAAACAAGGCGGGTCTCGGTGATATTCTGGGATCAACAGGAGAGATTAATATACAGGAAGAAAAGGTCCAGAAGCTGGACGTGTTCGCCAACAGGATCATTATCGAAAGAATGCAGCACATCGGACAGCTCTGCTGCATGGGATCCGAAGAGGTGGCAGACCTCATAGATATTCCCTCAAAATTTCCCAAGGGCAACTATATACTCCTGTTTGATCCTCTTGACGGCTCCAGCAATATTGACGTCAATATCAGTATAGGAACTATCTTCGGAGTATACAAAATACAGGGAGAGGAAAAGGATATAAACTTTCTGCTTCACGAGGCGCTTCAGCCCGGCATTCAGCAGGTGGCTGCCGGTTATTTCATATATGGATCAAGTACAATAATGGTGTACACCACAGGGGACGGGGTCCATGGATTCACACTCTATCCCAGCGTGGGTGAATTTCTCCTCTCACACGAAAACATTCGCATACCGGAAAAGGGGAAGATCTACAGTGTAAACGAGAGCAATTACAATTACTGGGATGATAAAACAAAGGCCCTTGTCGATTACTTCAAGGAAAAGGATAAAGAAACCGGCAGGCCCTATACATCAAGATATGTTGGAAGCCTTGTCGCTGATTTTCACAGGAACCTTCTGAAGGGCGGAATATTTATGTATCCCGCGGACATGAAAGACCCCAAGAAACCCACGGGCAAGCTCAGATTGATGGTGGAGGCAAATCCCCTGGCAATGGTCGTGCAGCAGGCCGGCGGATACGCCAGCACCGGAACAGGTCCTATCCTTGAGATACAGCCCCATGACCTTCACCAGAGGGTTCCCCTGTATATAGGAAGCAAAAAGGATGTTGAACTCGCTGAGAGGTTTATCAGCGGGAAAGAGACGAGACTGTAACAGCAAAAATATATACGGTATATGGTTTACGGTGTAAGGTTTACGGGAAAACCTTATACCGTATACCTTAAACCTTACACCGTCATTTCAACATCTCCACAAACGTCTCAAGCCTTAAGGCGGTTCTGCGATCGATAGGGCCGGGGCGGTCTCCTTCCAGGGTCAGTATGGGAACGGGGATCTTTTCTCTGAGCACAATATCATATAACTGCCTGTAGCAGAATGTCTGGGTGTAGTGAATCAGGCCGTCCAGTCTTCTTTCTCTTACTGCTGTCATAATATCATCAATCCTGGCCTCAGCGCCGTATGGGTATGTATATCTGTAATATTGATCAACCAGATCCTCGCTTCTGTAGGGCATGCTGAACTGCCTCTGAACCTCATTGAACACCACCCTTGCCCCCATTTTTTCCAGATATTCATAAAAATCGTCAAATATGGAGGGTACCCCGAGATATCCCAGCCTTACAGTATCTTTTATGGGCTGCCTTGTTTTAACCTCCTTCAGAAACAGATCGATCTCCTCTTCAAACAGGTCCGGATCGGATTTGAAGTCAGAAGACGAAACCAGAAAAAGGTGGTTTTCCAGGCCTGTGACAATGTTCTCCTGAAAGGTAAGCCTGTCTATTTCAATCAGTTTTTCTCTGATTTTATCGAGCCTGATCTTTATATTTTTGATCTCCTTCGGGGTCGCGGACAGGGATACCCTGAACTCCTCCAGCCTTGATCTCAACTGATCCCTGTTCCTGCCCGCAGGATAATCAAAAGACAGAACAGACACCCCCCTTAAGGACAATATTTCAGCCAGCGCGATGCTGTTGCTGCAGTCGCCGCCCGTAACCGCAATGACCTTCTCAATCCCGTTGTTTATAACCGATGAGTAGATGCCCTTGATCCACGCGCATATATTATTGGAAAAACCCGCTGATTCGGCCTGTTCAACAAGCCTTTCAGGGACAGGTGACTGGATAAAGATATTATTGATATCAAGGGGTGTAAAACCGGCGGCCATTACGATCTCGACGGGTATGGTGGATGTAATGCCCATCACGGGCAATCCGCGTGTTTTCAGGGACAAAGTATCAGGCCTCAACCTATTACCACTAATCCCTGCCCCCTCCGAATATCCTCAAAAGCATGAGGAAAAGGTTAATAAAATCAAGATACAGGCTCAATGCCCCCAGTATGGCGCCCTTTCTTA
>CAZJOB010000590.1:0-1785 GCA_964547435.1 uncultured Desulfatiglans sp.
TGCCCGGTATGTGCCCATAAGCAACCCTTGGCGGGCCGACAGCCGCCTTCGTTTTTGTACATCGAAACTACGACGTGCCAGGCACAGGTCGGCCCCTACTGTTAATTTTTCACAATGTGATGTTTTTGAAGCCTGCAAAAGATTTTATTTTTCATAGGCTGCCGCGAAAAGATATGAAACTGCTTTTTTACTCCGGCCATGTGGGTTTGTCATCGGCATCCAGTCCGCACTCCCGGAACAGGTTTTTATAAAAATCGGGTCTGGCAAAATCAGACCGAAGTTCAATAAAGGCGCCATGTTTGTGCCCCATTTTTCTCTCATCAAAGGATTTTAACTGAGAAACAAGCTGTTCGAGTTTACCAACAGGAAATGAATAGATCAGGTCATCATCTCTGGCAAATGCCCTTCCTACTTCTCCGGGATCGGGCAGTGTTATGCAGGTTTTGCCGTTCATTGCCGGTACCACGGACAGGGCGCAGGATGCAACAGGGTATACAGGTTCGGTTACAGTTCCCTCGCCTATAAAGCTGAGCACGTGAAGCATGTGCCTGAGCTGGGCTGCATCGCAATATATCATGATCAGGTCAGGTTGAAAATCACATGCCTTGAGCGGCGCGGATAATACGCCAATGTATTTTCCATATTCCAGCATGGGAATAATTTGGAGATCATTTTTGAGCTCTGCATATTTTTCTCCGACTTCGGGTTTTACCAGACCATAGGCGAACAGGGGACCCCAGCACCAGTTATCCTCCTTGAGCATGGCCACTGTTTTGTCCTGAAATCTGGACAGCGCAAAGGCCTGACACTGGGCAAAATGATATCCTCTGTCTCTTTTCGGCCTCAGTGCGCCATCAGGGATATCACTCTCTGTTTTCAGCATTTTTACTGCAATTGGAGATGATTAAAGTGAAAGGGCAGACTCAAGATATGTTCCGTGTTCATGATTTGTGCTTGTGCTGTTCATGCGGTTCCTTCCTTGAATGAATAGAAGAATGTTGAAAAGGGCGGACATGCCTGTCCGCCCTCAGTGCATATTTGCAGGGTAAGAGTTAATTTAAAAGGGAAACATTATGCGTCGGCGATTACTTTCCAATAATCTTTGCGCAGAGATGGTTGGAAACCGCATCTCCCATCTTTTCGGCATCCATTACAGTCTCGGTTTCTCCAAATGAAAACTCGGTCATTGAACGCCATGAATCGATCTTTTTCCCATTACCGTCGTGTAATTTAACATTGGCATCAACGTCTTTTCTCCACCCGGAAAATTTAAGGCTCTTTTTAACCACCACAAGACCTTCAAACATGTAATCCACTCCCAGTTTTTCCCCCAGGACCTTCAGTTCATTATCACTCAGGCCGAATATCTTGGTCATATCAAATCCTGTCTCATCAACGACCTTTTTTACCTCATCATAGGGTAAAAAATTATAATAGTTCCTTTCCTGAAGGCATGATGTCAGTTTTTCTCTTACCAGATCCGCGACATCCTGGTCATATTTATTTACTATGGGCAGAAAAGCGGCCTTTGGCGCCTCACCCTGTTTTACTGTCATTGGTGGAGCCGCCTGATAGGTGCTCGTTGCAAAGCAGGATATGCCGGCAAGCGTAAAAAAGCATAGAATCACAAACAGACAGACTATATTGCATAATGATTTGTACATGATTATCTCCTTTTTAATTGTTTGGCTGATTATATAAAAAAAGAATATAAAATATCAATCCCCAATATATTCTGAATAGTTTAGTTGAAATTTTTACCCTTCATATAAACGCGCAATCCTT
>CAZJOB010000590.1:1795-2176 GCA_964547435.1 uncultured Desulfatiglans sp.
TAGTGTCCATCCAGAAACGGCAAAATCCTGTATGGAGCTTTTCCCGACATAGTTGCAGACGAAGGGGGATCAGCTGTTAGCATTCAGCTAAATTCTTTTAGTTCAGCCATATCCAATGCCTGTCACCCTGAGCAAAGCGAAGGGTCTCTATTTTATGACCAGGCACATGCCAGATCACCCCATTCAGAATAACAGATTCATGAGAGATTCTTCGCTTCGCTCAGAATGACAATGGTGAATAATTCAATATAGAGTGCCTAAAGTTACGAGTGAACTATAGTGAACTAAAGTTATGGAATGCGCCTTCGGCGCTTTGCTTCATTGTTAATGCTTTCATTTTTATTCAAAGAAATCAGTGAAAAAAGCCTTCTATCTTCCATT
>CAZJOB010000591.1:0-2167 GCA_964547435.1 uncultured Desulfatiglans sp.
CGAAATACTTCAATGTATTCCTGTGGTTACAATCTTCGCGTTCCTTGACCTTGTTTAAAATTTCTCGTTTCTGGATGGACACAAGGTAACCGCAAATATTTCACTTTTTTCTTATTCCCAGGCTCGCGTGCCTATGCTGAGCCGAAAGCACTGTCTTTCTGAGCCTTATTGAAAGAGGTGTTATTTCGACCATTTCATCATCCCTGATAAAGACAATTGCATTCTCGAGTGTAAGAGGCCTGGCCGGCGTTAAAATAACGTTTTCATCTTTGCCGGCAGCCCTCATATTGGATAACTTCTTTTCCTTGCATGGGTTTACGTTAATATCATTTTCCCTGTTATGCTCGCCTATGATCATACCCTCATATACCTGATCTCCGGGCATGATAAAAAGCCTTCCGCGAGGTTCGAGATTAAAGAGCGCGTAGGGCACCGCGTTTCCGCTCCTGTCCGCGACAATGGAACCGCTGAACCGTGAAGGAAAGTCTCCTCTGTAGTCCTCAAAACCGGTGAGGGATGAATGCATGATTCCGGTGCCCCTTGTGACAGTCAGGAAATCATCCCTGAAACCGATCAGACCTCTTGAAGGAATGCTGAATTCTATCCGGATTCTTCCTGTGCCGGAATGTACAAGATTGATCATCTTTCCTCTGCGAACAGAGATTTTTTCGGAAAGGATGCCCAGAAAATTTTCATCACAGTCAATTAACAATTGTTCAACCGGCTCCTGTTTTACCCCGTTCTTCTCTTTAAGTATCACCTCGGGCCGGCCGACAGAGAATTCATAACCCTCCCTGCGCATTGTCTCTATCAGAATGGCCAGTTGAAACTCGCCTCTTCCTTTAACAATAAAACTGTCCCTGTCTTCCGTTTCTTCAACCCTTATCGCAACATTCCGAAGGGTCTCCCTGTAAAGCCGTTCCCGAATCTTGCCGGACTGCACATATCGGCCTTCCCTGCCGCCAAGAGGAGAGTTGTTAATGGTGAATTTCATAAAAACAGTAGGTTCCTCAACAGCTATTCTTCGAAGGGCCTTGGGGAATTCCTTTGTACAGATGGTATCACCTATCATTACATCATCGATACCCGAGAGGACGACAATATCACCCGGTTCGGCGAAATCAACCTCTATGAGGTTCATACCCTGATAAGTCTGTAGTTTTGAAACCTTGAGGGGAATTTCTGTTCCGTTCTCGCCTATGCAGACCAGATTATCATTATAGTTCGCTTTTCCATGAAAGATTCTTCCAATAGCCAGCCTTCCGAGATAATTTGAGTATCCGAGATCGGAAACCAGCATCTGGAAGGGTTCTTCAGGGTTGAATGAAGGCGCGGGAATCAGCTCCAGTATTGTATCAAAGAGGACATCGAGATTCTCTGACCTGTCATTGATCTTCTTCTTCGAGATGCCGTCTCTTCCAATGGCGTAAAGCAGGGGAAAATCTATCTGCTCGTCATTCGCGCCCAGATCGATAAAGAGGTCGTATATCTCATTCAGCACCTCCTTTGGCCTGGCGTCCTGCCTGTCGATCTTGTTAATGACCACAATAACCTTCAGACCGGCTTCAAGTGTCTTCTTCAGAACAAAACGTGTTTGGGGAAGAGGGCCTTCAGAACTGTCCACCAGTAGCAGGGCGCCGTCTGCCATCGTGATAGCCCTTTCCACTTCACCGCCAAAATCGGAGTGGCCGGGCGTGTCAATAATATTGATCTTGACCCCTTTCCATATTACTGAGCAGTTCTTGGCTGCTATTGTTATTCCTTTTTCACGTTCCAGTTCAAGATTGTCCATCATTCGTTCATCAAGCGCCATCCCTGATCTGAACATACCGCTCTGCTTGAACATGGAATCCACGAGGGTTGTTTTGCCATGATCAACATGTGAGATAATGGCTATGTTTCTTAATTTTGAATTATGATCTATATTTAACATTATATTATAATGACCTTTACTTATAAAAATATAGCCCTTTAATTAAGGGCTTTTCAATTACCTTCACCATAAAAGCAAAAGAATAAGTAGGCCTGTATATTACAAAATAAAAAGAAATACAAAGATATTTTTAATTACTCTTCTATAAAAATGGTTCTCACAGGCATCAAGGCGAAGGCATGTTTGGGTTATGGCGCAAGGCTCAGGGCACAAGGCACAAGGCACAAGGCACAA
>CAZJOB010000592.1:0-2160 GCA_964547435.1 uncultured Desulfatiglans sp.
AAACTATATGATATCATGGGTTTATTGTCAATAAAATAAGTTAGCGCTTATGGGGACCTGCCCCTACAAATGATAATATGGTTTTATATTAGCAATAATTCATGGTGCTTTCGTAACAGGTTGTTTTATTTCTGAAAAATCATTATATAGGTAACAAAGTTGCTTTTGACTTCCTTGGAAGTCTCAGAAATGTCATTCCCGCGAAGCATGCCCTCGATAAGTCGAGGGCATGCTTCGCGGGAATGACAGAAAAAGTCCGATTTTAAAAATATACAAGGATAAACATAAATGGTAACCGGATATGCAATTTTAATCCTCTACTTTGCGATAATGATTGCACTGGGGATTTTTTCTTTTTTAAAGATCAAAAACAGCAATGATTTTTACACAGCCGGTAAAAAAGGCGGAACACTGTTTGTCTCAGGCAGCCTTCTGGCAACAATTCTCGGCAGTTCGGTGATACTCGGCACGGTTGATCTGGGATTTAAAAATGGGTTTGCTTCCGCATGGTGGATTATCTGCGCCATAATCGGATTGGCTGTGTTGTCCCTTTTTGCAGACAGGGTAAGAAAACTTGGGAAATACACTCTTCCTCAGATGATAGAGGATTTTTACGGAAAAGAAGCGGGAATAATCTCATCCGTAATCATTCCCGTGGCATGGGTGGGAGTTGTCACTGCTCAGATAATAGGGGCATCAAAGATAATGGTAAGCTTTTTCGGCATGTCCTATTCCTCCGGAGTTTTCGCTTCCGGTATAATTTTTATTCTCTACACAATGCTGGGCGGACAGGTATCTATTCTCAGAACCGATTTTATACAGATACTGCTTATCCTGGCAGGTGTTGCAGTTACATTCTTCTATGCATTTACCTCAGAGATACACTTGACAGCGAATCTTACAAATATGGGGTTTCCATTCAATGAAACCTTTAACGCCTTTGATCTTGTGGTGCTTATCCTTACATTATCCACGGCCTATTTTGTCGGCCCTGATATCTATTCGAGACTTTTCTGCGCCAGAGACGGCAAAACAGCGAGAAGAAGCGTTATAATTGTAATGCTGGCGCTTATTCCCTTTGCGTTTATTTTGTCGTATCTGGGGGTATTCGCGAAGGCAAATTTTTCAGACGCGATTCAACACTCTTCTGCATTGATAAATGTCGCATTTGCAGTGCTTCCCCAATGGGCGCTTGGTCTGATGGCCGCTGCCCTGCTCTCGGCTGTTATGTCATCAGCCGACACAACCCTTCTTACTGCCTCCGCGATCTTAAGCGGGCTGTTTTATGAAATGGATGGAAAAAGGTCAATCAACATCACCAGAATTTTCATCCTGGTTCTGGGCCTTGTAAGCATTATATTCTCCCTGTACATCACATCAATAATCGATGCCCTCCTGCTTGCCCTTACCATGTTTTCAGGGGCCTTCATCATTCCGACTGCTGCGGGTCTGTTAAATTACCGAAGCGCCAAAGGCAGGGTAATATCGGCAATGATCTCAGGCGGCATAATCGCCCTGACCGGCAAGCTTATTTCACTGAACACGAACATTGCCGGCAGAGAATTAACAGGCAATCTGATAATTATAGGCTCGTTTTTTATCAATGCCTTAATTCTTTTTTTTCCGGTAACATACAGAAAGATTTTTCATTTAATTAAAAAACACTATTGATTTAATATAATTTATATTATATATAACTTTCAGATACTTGCAGATTCTTAAATCAGTCCGTGCTAAAAACGTTTAAATTTGGTGAATTATTTTAAAGAGGGGTTGAATACTATGAAGGTACAATGCCCGGGTTGTAAGTCAAACTATAATATTGATATCTCCAAGATTCCGGCAATACCCGAGGGAGGAATAACAACCACATGCCCTAAATGCAAGGCCAAGATCCCGATCAAACTCAATGCCGAAACAGCGGAATCAAAACCGGAAAAAGGAGATAAACATAGCCTGTTAATCCCCTGCCCTCAGTGTGGACATGTAAATATCTCCTCAACAGTGTGCGTTGGCTGCGGAAGAATCTTCACAAAGGAGGAGATCGACAGTCTTAAGATTGAGATAGGAGGCGATTAGCCGGAGATCTGGTTAATGCTTCTGATGTATGAATCGATTCCCTCAACAATGCCATCGGAAACCAAATCCTGATATTTTTCA
>CAZJOB010000593.1:0-2156 GCA_964547435.1 uncultured Desulfatiglans sp.
TAAGGCTGCTAATTATGATAAGGCGCAGGGCGCAGTGCTCATAGCGCAAGGTTGCTAATTCGTAAAAAGCTAAATTATACTTCTTTGCGGCAACCTATGAGAAACGAAGTCTTTTTTAACCTCAGTGAAAGGTTACAGAGGGAAAATTCATATTCAGCTGTAGGGTCCGACCTATGCCTGGCCCGACGTAGTATCGATGTACCAAAACGAAGGCGGCTGTCGGCCCGCCAAGGTTGCATATGGGCTCATACCGGGCAGGCACGGGGACCTGCCCCTACAAATAATAATGTGGTTTTATTTTATGCATAAGTAATGGTGCGCTACTAAGAACTGTTTTATACCGAGAGAAACATTATATGCACTACAAAGTTGCTTAAGACTTCCTTGGAAGTCGAAATTTTCCATTTGTCATTCCGCGACTTGTTGAAAATCCCGATGCTGTTTTCGGGGTCTGCCGGGTTGTAGCCTTGGCGTAGCCTGGATCGCGGAATCAAGTAATTTCATGCACTTGTAGATTCCCGCCTACGCGGGGATGACACATAGTGGACTTTTTACTATTTCATCAAAATTGTATACCGGTATCTATGAAAGGCATTATTTTTAATAAGGAGGAAACGCTGTATGACCGAAGACTTGGTAATCAAATCCGATTTTAAGGATCTACGACTGGTAAAGCGGGGAAAGGTAAGGGATGTTTATGAGGTGGACGGCAATTTCCTGATTGTCGCCAGTGACAGGATGTCGGCCTTTGATGTGGTCATGGATGATCCTATCCCCGACAAGGGTAAGATCCTCACCAAAATATCTGTTTTCTGGTTTAACAGGCTGGAATCAATAGTTGAAAATCATATTATCTCCACGAATCCTGATGACTACCCTGAAATATGCCGGAAATACAAAAAGGCGCTTGAAGGCAGAAGCATGTATGTGAAAAAGGCCGAGCCCCTGCTGGTGGAATGTATTGTGAGGGGTTATATTTCCGGTTCGGGATGGTCGGAATATATTAAAAAGGGGAGTATATGCGGAATGCCGCTTCCCCAGGGCCTTTTGGAATCCGAAAAACTGCCGGAGCCTATATTCACCCCTTCCACCAAGGCTGAAATAGGCGCCCATGATGAAAACATATCCTTTGAATCCGCGATCAATATACTGGGCGAAGAGAATGCTTACAGGGTGCGGGATCTCAGCATGAAGATATATGAATTCGGGCGCGACCTGGCCGCTGAAAAGGGAATTATCATAGCCGACACCAAGTTTGAATTCGGTTTTGTCGACGACCGCATTATCCTTATAGACGAGGTGCTGACACCGGATTCATCCAGATTCTGGCCCATGGACAGTTACAATCCTGGAGGGCCTCAGAAGAGTTTTGACAAACAATACCTGAGGGATTACCTGAACGGACTCGATTGGCCCAAGACACCTCCTCCCCCGAGGCTTCCAATGGAGATTATTAAAAAGACCCGGGAAAAATATCTTGACGCCCTGGTAAGGCTTACCGGGCACGGGCTTTAGCAGGAGAATATTTTCATAAAACTTTGATTAGCTAGGAGGCTGTCCGAGAATATATTTTTGTGCCATTTTAGTAATTCCCGCGAAGTGGGGAATCCAGTCATTTCAAACACTTATAGATTCCCGCCCCCGTATCAAGTGCGGGGCAGGCTCCAACCGCGGGAATGACGCCCTGAGCTATTCTCGGACAGCCTCCTAGTTTCCATCCAAAAACATAAAGTTTTGGTTATATCCAAATTTCTTAAAAGGCATAACTCTCTAATTTCGCAGTATTATTGTATGATATGCAAATTTTATATGCTAATTTTCAGAAAAATCAGTACAGGATTTTTTTTAGGATTTCAGCACTAACAATGGTTGAGTTGGCAACCATTGTCATTCTGAGCGAAGCGAAGAATCTCCATCATGAGTCAGTTATCACTGGACGGCGTGATCTGGCATGTAATTGGTCATAAAATCGAGACCCTTCGCTCTAAAGAGCTTCGGCGCGGTTCACCTTGCCATTCATTCCTGCGGCAAGCCGCAGGGTATTCTGGCGACGGCGAATAAAACAGGGAAATATCCTTTGAGAAACTCGGATTGACCCTTATTTTCCTTCCTTTAAACGGATAAAAAAATCCCTGCCATAAGCGGTTATTTCATCA
>CAZJOB010000594.1:0-2142 GCA_964547435.1 uncultured Desulfatiglans sp.
AAGGCCCACCTTTCCTTGGGAATTACTGATATGCGGGGAATAAAGGAAAAGATAGTTATTGTCTTCAATGGGACCGAATATAAATCGGAACCGGGCCTGAAGACATCCGATATCGCAATCGCCGGAGTAAGCACTACCGGTGAACTCCCGCTGCCCGGTGAGAAAGGAAGCTTTTCCTTTAACCTGAATATCAGGGGCAGTGATCAGTTAAGCTTTATTCCGATAGGCGAAACAAATAGCGTAGAGATAAAATCGGGTTGGCCTTCACCGAGCTTTAACGGGGCCTTTTTGCCGGACAACCGGGAGGTGAATGAGGATGGATTTTCCGCGAAATGGAAGATCCTTCACCTTAACAGGAACTATCCTCAGTTCTGGGAAGGCGCCCAATACAATGTGGCAGGCTCTTCCTTTGGAGTGAAGCTTATTCTGACAGCAGATATCTATCAGAAATCCATAAGGCTTGCGAAATATGCGATCATGTTTCTGATATTTACCTTTGCTGCCTTTTTCCTTTCAGAGACAATAAACAAACAGAGGCTTCATCCCATTCAGTATATACTCATAGGAACATCTGTACTTATCTTTTACACACTGGTATTATCCCTTTCCGAACACATAGACTTCAATTTAGCCTATATTATAGCCGCGACTTCTGTTACCCTTATAGTATCCGGATACGCGAGGGCGATATTTTCAGGTTCACGTTTTGCGTTGACTATCCTTGGAATGCTGGCGGTTCTATACTCGTATCTTTTTATTATTTTGCAGATGGAGGATTACGCGCTTTTAATGGGCAGTATTGGACTGATGATTATAACCGCAGTAGTAATGTATATGACCCGCGGAATCAACTGGTATGAGATCGAGGCTGATCAAAAAGAGAACGGAGTCTGATCTCTGTGTATTTTTTTTATAAGCAACTTTAAATCATAGGAGGCAATATGGCCGTGCGTGCAAGGTCAAACCTGTTTGTCTTAACCTGTATTTATGCCGGTTTTGTTCTGTACTGCCTTTTTTCCGGGGCCGAATTCGCTCAGGCAGCAGAGCCACTTGAGATAGTAAACATATCACCTTCAGGTGAAGATGTGCCTGCGGGCAGAAGTATCGTGTTTCAGTTCAACCGTCAGGTTGTACCAGTGGGCGCTATGGGTAGAAAATCCTCGGAAATTCCCATTTCAATAGCTCCCGGTGTCAAAGGACAATGGCGCTGGCTGAATACCACGACCCTGGCATTTACTCCTGATGAAGACTCACCCCTGAAACCCGCGACCAGGTATGAGATTATAGTAAGTCCGGGCATAAAGACAGAGGATGGAGCGACCCTGAGCAGTCCCGTGAAACACAGCTTTATCACAGAGCGGCCTGCGGTTGTGCACTCCTGGTTCAGGACATGGCGCTCTCCCTCAATGCCGGTAATAAGGGTAACTTTCAATCAGCCGGTTTCGAGAGGTTCGGTGGAAAAATCCCTGTTTATAGAGATCCTCTCAGACCGGGAAAACCCCATGCATATGAATGCTGAACCGGATGAGCACGACAGATCCACACCCATGTTCCTGCCCCTTCCCGGGGAAAAGATGACCCTGGTAAATCTTCACCCCGAAAAGGAAATCAGTAAAGAGGATACAGGTGAAACAGAAAACGCGGGAGAGGCAAGACGAGTGTGGCTTGTATATCCCGCAAAGGAGCTCCCAGAGGACAGCTCAGTGTCCCTTCGAGTGAAGCCCGGCCTGGAATCGGCTCTTGGGCCTGAAAAGGGCGCTGAAAATCGTGAACTCACACAGTTCAGCACATTCCCTGAGTTCAGTTTCAGCGGAATGGAGTGTTTTGATAAAAACAATAACCGAATATTCCTTTACGCGGGCAGGGAAATTGATGATACATGCCTCTGCAATCCCATGAACAGTATCGTGCTTGCCTTTTCCTCACCCGTGCTTAATTCCGAGATAAAGAAAAACACCAGTTTCGATCCTTCCATTTCGAATGTGAAGACAGAACATGATCCATGGGCGAATATGGATGATTACACGCAGTTGAATAATCCATACAGGGAAGAAAGAAAGTATCATATCTATCTGCCACGTGTATTTAAGCCGAATCAGGTCTATTCTGTCACCATAGAACCCGGCCTTCAGGATGAGTTCG
>CAZJOB010000595.1:0-2141 GCA_964547435.1 uncultured Desulfatiglans sp.
GCCTTAAGTTTATCATGTAACCCATAAAAAACATCAGGATAATCGATAATGAAATACTCAATACCCCCGGATTTTCCCGAAAACGTAAGAAAGGACATAGAAACAGCAGCCGACATTTTACCACAGGCAGGCTGTACTGAGATTTACTTTTTCGGTTCGCTTGCCGACGGCAGCTACAATGAAAACCCGGACATTGACATCGCGGTAAAAGGCCTGCCTAAAAGCCAGTATTTTAAACTCGACGGGCGGCTGATGATGGAACTCACGCAAAAATTCGATCTCGTTGACATTGAAAACGAGAACAGCAGGTTCGCAAAACATATAATTGCCAAAGGAGGACTCCTTCGTGTCGCTTGATTCAGTGGTTGATGATAGGAAAACTCGAACAAACCTTCATTTAAGTAAGGGGCTTCGCCATGCGAAGCATGGCGCGGGAGTCAGGGGTCTTAAATTGACGCCGCGTCTTCCGTCATCTCAGGTCCCGGTATTAGAATATCCGTTTTTATGCATTTTTAACTCGATGTACTTATAAAATTTCCATTTTTCCATGTTTTAGATTGTATCATGTTGAAAATGTCAGCTTTATTCAACTTGTTACATCCGTCATGTCGAAAAATTGCATATTTTCCGACATGACTATTCTCTGGTAAATATATTAAATAAAGGAATATTTATGTAAAAGTTATGCTTACCTATATGTTTCAGCGATAAAAAACCTCCTTTTACCAGTTCATCAAGGTATTTTGACGCTGTTTGTCTATGTACTCGTAAATCCTTTTCCAGGAATTCAATTTTAGTATAAGGATGAGAAAATACATTATTAAGCAGATCCTGTGAATAATATTTGTATTTGTCCCTGATCCTGATTTTATAATCCTGCATTAAATCTTTAATATCCTTTATGAGTTCAATAGTTTCTACAGATGTTTCTGCTACACCTTTAAGCATAAATAAAATCCATTCTTCCCAGCTTTCATTATTGCGTACTTCCTGAAGAAGCCTGTAATATTCATTTTTGTTTCTTATAATATACCTGCTCAGATAAAGTACAGGTATGTCCAGCAGTCCTTTATAGACAAGGTACAGAATATTTATGATCCTGCCGGTTCTTCCGTTTCCGTCATAGAATGGATGGACTGATTCAAATTGGTAATGGATAATTGACATTTTTACAAGTGTATCCATCTCTGTAACGGAATCATCATTGACAAAACGTTCAAAATTGTTCATCAGCCTGATCAGATCGTCATGATTCTGAGGCGGAACATATATTACTTCCCCTGTTTTATCATTTACTAAATTTGTTCCCGGCAGTTTTCTGAAACCAGCGCTGTTATGTTCAATACATGATTGAATTTCAAGTATCTGGTTATTGGTTAAGAGCCCGGTATGCTTTATTTTTTCATATCCTGTTCTTAATGCCTTTGAATAGTTTTGTACCTCTTTTGCGCTTGCGCTGCCTATGAAGTCTTCAAACAGGGATTCTTTGTAAAGCTCGTCATGAGTGGTAATAATGTTTTCTACTGCAGAGCTGTCCTTTGCTTCAAGAAGCGGCAGAGTGCTAATGAGAATATTCTGATTCGGAATAGTTTTTGATACGCCTTTCAGTTCAGCAAGGTGACGATGAGCCACGGCAGTTTGTTTCAGAACTGCTTTTGTTTCCACATCCTTTTGAGGAGGAAGTTCCTGCAGAATGAAATCTTTCATATAATTTTTTCTCGCACTTTAAATTTACCGGCTGCCCAATTATGATATTTTCCTGAAAATAAATCCATAAATTTTTTATAAGAATATTCAATTCTGAAGAGATCCTTTATATAAAAATAAAGGACTGCAATCTAAACTATCGTGAATTCAGACGGCAGGACTTTTTCAGATATATAAATCAGGCAGCAGGGGAAAGGAGTTCGCCATGCAAAGCATTGACTCAGCCCTACCCTAAAACCTGCCCTCACACCGCAGCCGTATCTCTCTCCATCTCCTTAAACAGCTCCCTTACCCTTGCCGCAGCCCTCGAATAAGCAGTCATCGCAGTCCCAGCCTTAATGCGCAAAAATTCCCCTATGCTCTCATAGCTAATGCCTTCGGCCCTGTCCCTGGCGCAGAGAAACGTAAGAGTTTTAAAACAGGCAATCCAATGA
>CAZJOB010000596.1:0-2140 GCA_964547435.1 uncultured Desulfatiglans sp.
TTTTATAAAAATATACACATCTTTTATCAATATAATGGTTCACAGCTTTTCAATATTTATGATTAAAAAGAGAATATACTGCCTTGTTTTTTTCTGCTTCTTCGTGTTTAATGTCACTCTTTTTATAAACTTTTATTTTCTTTGCTCGGGAGAATCCTATGATCGGAAAAAAATTTTTTTTGTTCAACATTCCTGCTCTGCACCTGATTATTTTCTGTCTTATCCTGCTTAATCCGGCGGAGAGCGAGGCAAAAAAGACAAAGATAATAAGACTGGTCGTGCCGGCTGCAGCGGGAGATCCTCTTACTGTAAAAGACGAGGAAATGGCGCGCAGATTCAATGAAAGGGTCAATGGAGAATACAGAATTCAGGTGTTCCCCGGCGAATCACTTGCAAAGATTCCCGAATTTTTTGACGCGGTAAGGGTCGGGGCCATAGAAATGGCGGATGTTGCATGGGGTGTTTACGTTGGACATGATGCCCGCCTTTCCCTGTTGGAGACCCCCTTTCTGTTCAATAACAGGAAGGCGGGCGCTGCGGCCGCGAAAAGGCTGCTGCCTATGCACGACGAGATAATACAGAAGAGATTTAATGCCAAGGCCCTGGGTTTAATGAATTTCAGCGGCATAGAATTTATATCTTCAAGGCCCATACAAAACCTATCAGACTGGAAGGGTAAAATGGTCGGGGCCATAAGTCCTACAATGGCTCATATGATAAACGACCTTGGTGGTTCACCCGTAACAGTGATGTGGACCGATCTCTACACGTCACTTCAGAAGAGGGTAATAGACGGCGCCCTGAACGGAATACACGGCAGCCTTGAAAACGGGCTCACGGATGTCTGCTCCCATGTTACCCTGTTCTTCGGGGCCTCGGCCTGGAACGGATATACCATTAACCTTGATGTCTGGAAAAAGATGCCCCCTCATGTCCAGGCGATACTGGAAGAGGAGGTTGAAAGGGCAGTGGACTGGATGCACCTGAAACTGTCCGAGTGGGAACATGAGGATATCGAGAAACTCAAAAAACTGGGGGTTAAGGTCCATGTCCTGTCCGAAAAGGAGCGAGAGGCATGGAAAATGAAACTTGCGCCATTTCAGGAAAAACAGATATCCGACATGGGCGAATTCGGAAGAAAGGTAAAAGAGATCGCTGATGATGTGAATGGTAAGTTTCCCTATCAAGCTATGAAGATAGGAGCGGAATAGCCTATTTTGTAATCATTCGCTGTTGATACAGGCACTGGGCGCAGGGCGCAAGGTGCAGGGTACAGATGCAATAGCCAAAGAAGCAGTCATCAAAGCTTTGGGGGTCCTGTGGGCGCATAGAAAAGTGACAAATTTGATGAAATCGTAAATAGTCACAGAAACGTCATTCCCGCGCAGGCGGGAATCTAATTTTACGAGATTATCAATTTTAACTGTAGGGTCCAGCGTCTTTCATCGCGGGATGCATGCCCTTGACCCGTGATGCAAGGCAATTATTTTCGGGCAATCACAGGGGATTGCCCCTACATGTTTTGGAAAGTCTATAAAAATGGGTAAGAAGGAGATAATCGCCGGATAATGACCTGCCTCCGCAGAATAATTGAAAAGACCGATTTCATAATCGGGCGAGTGGCCGTTTTTTTCACGGTCTTGAGCGGGATCATGATAGTGCTGATGTCATTTACCGCCACCTATGGGGTGACAAGGCGTTATCTTTTCAGGAGCCCTGAACCTTACTCCTATGAACTTAGCATGATGTTTCTGTTGTGGACCTTTGTGCTTGCGGTGGCCTGGCTTGAAAAGCAGGACAGCCAACTGCGTGTCGATTTTTTTGTTGTCTTACTGCCGAAGATAATACGAAATTTTCTTCTGAGGATATTAAGCCCCTTGCTGGGTCTTGTCTTCTGCGGAGTTCTTACATGGGAGGGCTTCAGGGTGGCAATGTATTCGCTCGGGATCAGTGAAAAGAGCATGTCTGTGTGGGCAGTTCCCCTGTTTCCGGTAAAGATAATTATTCCCATAGGTTATGGTCTTTTGTGTCTTGTGTTGATAGTGAAGATAATACGCGGTATTTATGCTTTAAAAGAATGATAAAGACTTTTCAGTGTTCGTCTGTATGAGTCTGTGGCTATAAATGGAGGATTTGTGGA
>CAZJOB010000597.1:0-2139 GCA_964547435.1 uncultured Desulfatiglans sp.
TGTGTCGGCCCGCCAAGGGTTGCTTATGGGCACATACCGGGCAGACACACAGGTCTGCCCCTACAAATGTTAATATGGTTTTATGTTAGTAAAAATTCATGGTGTTCTCGTAACCGATTGTTTTATTTCGGGAAAATCATCCATAAGTAATGAAGATGTTTTTAACTTCCTTGGAAGTCCAATATACGTCATTCCCGCGATTGGAGCCTGTCCCGCACTTGATACGGGGGCGGGAATCTATAAGCACCTGAAATCCATGGACCAGTGATATAAAATAGACCCCATATGACTCAAGATTCCACACAGACTTTTACCGACCGCTTTTCATCCGCCACGCATATCTATTATGGCTGGGTGGTTGTGGCGGTTACCACACTGATAATTGCCCTGGCATACGGCACCATGTACAGCTACAGTGTCTTTTTCAAACCTATTGTAGATCACTTTAACTGGGACAGGGCCACGGTTTCATCGGTCTATTCTGTGTCTCTGGTGCTTAGAGGGCTGGTGTCCATAGGTGTGGGATGGCTTGCAGACAGATATGGGGCCGTAAAGTTGACCGCATTCTGCGGTATCGGCCGGGCAAGGCCGAACGCTTGGCCAAACCTCTGGCAGTTGTACCTGACGTATGGTTTGATTCTATCCATCGGCCTGAGCGGCGCCTTTATCATCGGCAGCGCTGTCACCTCACGATGGTTTCTTAGAAAAAGGGCTGTTGCCCTGGCCATTGTCTCGACAGGATCTGGTATGGGGACGCTTATTATCGTTCCGCTGTCCGAACTCCTTATTCGACTTTATAGCTGGTCCTCGGCCTTTATTATCTTCGGTATCATAATGGGCATTATTGTCTTCGGGTGCGCCTTTCTGCTGGCGCGCCCTTCACAGGTCATCTCAACACAGAATAAAACCTCTTTAAATACAGGAATCGGCCTTCAGTCCGACAGGACACTTAAACAGGCGGCATTCAGCAGAGAGATGATAATGCTCGTAATGATCTTTTCCATGATGCTCCTCTGCATGCAGATGATCATGATCCATCTTGTCAATCACGCGACCGACATGGGCATCAACTCTCTTAAGGCCGCGGGGTTTATCAGTATGATTGGAGTTGTCAGCATCTTCGGCAGATTGATAATGGGCAGCGCCAGCGCAAAGATCGGCACCCATAACTCAATGATCATCTGCATTGTATTGTGCCTGATCTCACTTGCATGGCTTTTTTTCTGCAAATCTATATTCCACTTTTACATCTTCACGCTGATATTCGGTTTTTCCTATGGGGGAGAGGTGCCCTTGATTCCACTGTTTATAGGGCAGTATTTTGGCATTAAAGCCATGGCAGCCCTGATAGGGCTTCTTATATTTGCCGGCAATCTTGGAGGGGCCCTTGGTCCCCTGCTGGGTGGAAAGATCTATGACCTGACCGGTCATTATCATTATGCATTCGGAGTGGCGCTGGCTGCCAGCCTGCTCGCACTGGTTCTGGTATTTTTATTTAAAAGGATTGCACCGCCTGCGCGGGAATGACGCGCGGTGTATTTCCAAGGAAGTCAAAAGCAACTTCGTTACTCAAAGTGATCTTGCATCGGTATAAGGTTTAAGGTACAGGGTATACGAAAAACCAAAAGGACTGTAGGGGCAAGAGCCTGGCCCGCTATGGTTGGCGCAGGCAATATAGCCAGTAGAACAACCGCTAAATTTGTCTCCTAGCTGACTGTTTTTATTCAGACCGACAGGTTGTTCTTTTCTATCTTTTGTCAATAATGGGATGTGGAAATATTATGCCTAAAATTGTTGAACTCGTAAAAAGTCGATTTGCTTTGTTTGTCATTCCCCGGTGATTCGGAAAGCTATCCCTCGGTGAAAGGGGATCTTGATTACAGTGCGAGGACAGATCTTGGCGATGCCATTCTTGCGCTTCAGGTTTGTGCTGACAATGTTGGATATTCAGATATAAACATTAAAAATGAGGTGAATACAGACGGAAAGATATCCCTGGAAGAAGCAATTTTCGTATTAAGAAAAATCTCCGGACTATAATTAAAAAAGGATCAATCCGAATTTCTCAAAGGATTAATAACCAGTTTTATTCGCCTTCGCCAGAATACCCTGCGGCTTGTCGTAGCGAAGCGAAGATCC
>CAZJOB010000598.1:0-2133 GCA_964547435.1 uncultured Desulfatiglans sp.
GGGCAATCTCTTTCATGGCCCTGATCTGATCATTCGTGAATCTGAAATCGAAGTGTTTCCGGAATGACTTCAAAAAATCATCCGGTATTTCAAGGGTAGGAACAGAGATGCTTTCCCTGGATCTTTTTTTGTATGCAACCGCAAGCATTATTCTGAAAAACCGGTCGAATATCAGTCTTTTATGATATATTGTCTGATAATTGTTAAGCTGTTCAACATTTGATTCACTGTCCGGAAAATGGACCCTTGTTATTGCTGTGGAGAGGTCAGGCAAGCCGTTTTGTCTTAGCAGGTCCTGAGGCAGGGGATCTGTCAAACGGTCTGTAAAATCATTCAGAACGGTTTTGACAAGGGACCTTAGAAGGTTGTTTGAAATATTTTCCGGCGTGGAATAGACCGGTAAAAATCCCTGTGCCTCAGATAATGCCTCCTGATTGTGAACATGAACATCAGGATGAAACATCTGTCTTGGTCCCCTGTTGTCTTTGATGGTTCCATAGATGATCAATTGCAGCCCGGGTTCACAGTACAGGCTGAGGTGTTTTTTCCTGTAGTTGAACCAGATAAGCTCAAGACGTGCGCCACGGTCGTTAACAAGTATCTTGAAGAGCTTTTTTCTGCTGGGATAGAATTTTTCTTCTCTTCCAAAAATTACTGTGCCCCTGACAAGCAGGGGTATGTTGCAGGGGGCCTGTTCAATACAGGTAAACCTGGTGCGGTCCTCATAACCGGTCGGAAGAAAATAGAGAAGATCCTGTATTGTGCGGAGTCCCTTTTCTGCGAGCCGTTCCGCTCTTTTCGGGCCGACACCTCTTAATTCCGACAAAGGAAGGAGGGGAGTCATTCTTTCCAGCCGTGAGCGCCGATCAGATCAACGAAACGGCACCCGCCAAGGTTGTTTTTCCTGTAGCCGTTTTTGTCCTTTATAACCTCCATCAAGTCCTGACTCATTCGGTCTCCGACCGGGACTATCATCCTTCCCCCTTCATTGAGCTGGGCAATCAGATTTTCAGGAATTTTTGGGGCCCCGGCTGTAATGATTATCGCGTCAAACGGGGCATACTCCTCCCATCCCAGTGTGCCGTCAAACGATTTGAACAGAATATTGGTGTACCTCAGTTCATTAAGGAGATACCGCGCCCTCTCCATAAGAGGTCTGATTCGCTCAATTGTATAAACCCTTTCCGAAAGCTCAGCAAGAATGGCTGTCTGGTATCCGCTGCCAGTGCCTATCTCGAGAGTCTTTTCCATGCCGGTAAGCTTCAGGGCCTGGGTCATAAGCGCCACAATATAGGGCTGGGAAATGGTCTGTTTGTGACCAATGGGCAGGGGATGATCGCCATAGGCCTTTCCTGAGAGGGCGTCTTCAATAAAGAGGTGCCTGTGCACCTTGCTCATAGCGTCCAGTACACCCTTATCAGTTATTCCCTTTGGAATGAGCTGATTTTTTATCATTCGTTCTCTTGTGAGACGATAATCGTGGGTCATTAGGACCTCTGGGTTATGGGTTAAGAGTTAAAAGTTAAGAGTAAAAAGTAAATAGTTAAAAGTTAAAAGTTAAAAGTAAAAGTTATAGGGTATTGGAAATCCTTATTTAGCATATAAAAAAACCTGATGTAAAGTCCGCTGGTTATTTCTTTTTTGGCTCCTCATAAGAAATTGTGAGTAAAGAAAGTGATCAAGTTTCTTTTATGCCATTAATATCAGAAAGTTACAGAACAATTTTGTCTGTTTGTATTATTTTGAAATATAAGGAAATCTCCTGATTCGGCGATTAAGCCATATCTGTATACAATGCCTGTAAAAACCACTTATATAAGGTATGCAAGCAGATATGAATGCGAAATACCAACAGTGTCATTCCGGAACCCCGTATCAAGTACGGGGCAGGCTCTGATAATCCTGCCCCGGCATGACTGAAGCCGGGGGAATACACACCACTCATGTCATTCCGGAGCTTGTTGAAAATCCCGATGCTGTTTTCGGGGCCTGCCGGGTCGCAGCCTTGGTGTAGCCTGGACTCCGGAATCCACACCACGCATGTCATTCCGGAGCTTGACTCCGGAATCCACACCACGCATGTCATTCCGGAGCTTGACTCCGGAATCCAGTTTTTGATTTTTGTTTTCATTT
>CAZJOB010000599.1:0-2133 GCA_964547435.1 uncultured Desulfatiglans sp.
CTGCCTAGATTTCGCCACGATGCCCTGCTGTCAGATGCCCTCTTAAATTGCCTCAATATTGGAATCGGGTTTTCATGGGGAAGAGCCTCAGTTGAGTTGGTTGATAAGAATTCCCTTTTTGAGGAATGGAGCATATAGAGTTTGGCGTTGTATGTCAATATTATATCATCCCATCATATTGCAGGCACATTTTGCAGTCCCAAAATGAAAATCAAGTAAGGCAGATATGAAGCACTGATAGATTGTAATGTTTGGCTAAATAGGTAATAATTGCAGAAATTCGGGCAGACCTGTCCATTAAGCCCTGTAATAAATTTTTAAAAAATCAGGAAGAATAGACTTCAGGATATTCAGGGTCTGCATAAAGCCACTTATCAGAGTCAGGATGTACTTGTGAGGAAGAATAGTCGATACTGCATTCAAATGTTTTTACCGATATTGCTTTACTATTCCACAATCCAAGATGCTTGAGGGTCTTCTTTATAACCTCCTTATCCTCAATCACGCTTATAACCTTCATGGCCCCGGCACATTTAGGGCAGGTAAAAGAAAGGGGTTAGATCACCGATTAGCTCTTCTTATTTTTTTATCACACTTACTTTTTATTTTCATGAGCTATTCGGAGATTTGACCCATCTATTAAGATGTCTAGTCGCAACCCTCCGCTGGGCACGGTGCCGGTACATACGTCGATTCGCCGTCACCTATGTAGAAATAAATCGAAGGACCTTCACCCTTTGGAATCTCTTGATCGCAGTGGCTGCCGCAACTGGAGGGGAAAACTTCGCTGTTGGGCTTTTTCTGGAACAACCTGAAGTCAGCGCGCTCATACGCCTGGTATGAGTTGTGAAAGAAGAATCCATCAGGGGATAAGGCGTACAGGTAATCGGTTGTATATCCGCTTGGGTGCGTTATTCGCAGGAATGTGTTGTTGACTGTAAACCAATTGCCGTTGGCGAGCATGGTCATTTGCCCCTGATTAACGGTGAACCGGAATTCGTCAGCATCTACGTCCTTTCTGTAGTGGTGCAAACCGCCGACGCTGCTGTTGTCCTGGAACCAACACTGACCCGGCCCGTCGATCAGCCTCTGGTCCTGTTCTTTAGCCCACTCCGGGATGTTCTCCATGTCGACCATCTTATAGTCATCCCCCGCCTCCGCGGCTAATTCCGCGCCGCTCTTTAAGCCGGATATGGCCGGTTTGCTGCCGCTCGCCGACTCCTTCTCTATCCTTCCGATGTAGCCGCTGCTGAAACCCGCGTCGGAAATAAGTGTCCCTTGTGTTTCATCGAGCCAGATATACGCGAATTTTGTGATAGAACCTGAACTTGGAACAAACACGAAGGCGATGTTATTTGAAGTGAACCACTGACCGCTGGCGCCATTTAATACTGCAGTACCGTCCTCCCAGGCCCTGAGATCAAAATTGCCTATCTTTATCGCCCCCTCCTTCCAATGCGCATCGCTGCCTGTGATCCACCGCGGGTCGCGGTAAGAATTCTCGGGTTCTTCGGGCGGGACCGGAGGGCAGAGTTCACACGGCGGAACATAGTCCGGCGGAAACTCCATCTCATTCGAGACGACCAGGCGCAACTGGGGGCCTATGCCGTCGATTGAACGAATGAGGCGCCCTGTTATGTTGTCGGCACTTCCCTGAATATCGCGCCGCGTTTTCTGAGTGTGTTTTCCGCTATTGGGCCCTACGGGATCAGTCCCGCCCATATGCGAAAGTTCCCAGGAGTTATATGCCCATTCTTCGCCGCTCATTGTGTTTTCCCCTATGTCTTCCAAACTGCTCAGGTAATATTTTGCCGCGTACTCAAACTCAGCTTCGGTCATCATACGATACGCCCTGCCTGTCTGATGGCTTAACTCGCAGGCGAATCTCATGGCGTCATACCAGGTTATGCTAACCATACCACCCGGATTCTCGCCCATCACGGCTTCCCACATAGCTGCCGTCACCTGGTTTTTTGCGATATGATAGCTGCTGACTGTCACGCCCGGCACGGGGTTTGTGTCAGGCGGGCAGCTGCCACCTTCGCACCCTAAAGTAAATATGCCGCCCGGTATGTATATCATATCAAAAGACACCCCGCCGACCTCTTCCGTATAGTCCACAGCAGGCGGCGG
>CAZJOB010000600.1:0-2132 GCA_964547435.1 uncultured Desulfatiglans sp.
AGGCGACAAGACTGGAAAAGGCCCTTTCTGATATGACCAGAAAGGATGCCTGACAGATTTTCCCGATCCAGCATTCGCTTCAGCCGGGATTTATCAGCCTTATTAGGCCCAACCAAAATCCGCCATCAAAATTTTCAATAGTCAATTGTAGCATAGGATTTTGGTTAATCACTGGCCACCAGCAAGGTGTTAGATGCAAGGCACCGAAGAAGCGCCGACTGAGGCGTACATTCGTACGCCGCAAGGAGAAGCGACTGAAGGTAACGCAGCAGATGACACTTTGATGGTGAATCAGGGACCCCCCGCTGATTTGACTTAAGTTGGGCAGTGGTCTATAATTGACGCTAAAATCTGACTTTTTACGAGTACAACAAAATTGGTTTTTTGAAAAAGAAGGTCTCAACAGGAAATTCAGCCTGATGAGAATCCAGAAAGAAAATTAAAATGATATTACACTCTTCTGTTCAATGCAGAGAAAATGGACAGGGCAGTGAGAAGTATTTTTAATAATAGGAGGAGACATGAAAACACGAAGCAACCGTTTAATCGGACTAAAACCATTCGCGATATTGCTCATAGTCAGCATATTTTTTATTATTTACCCTATATCAGCCTTTGCGGCGGTTGAAACCGAACCAAACGACAAACTGGGCATTGCAAACAGCATCACCCCGGGTGTGCCGGTTACCGGCACCTTTGCGCCTGCCGGAGACTATGACTGGTATTCGGTTACTGTCGCCACATCCGGAAGACTGGATCTCTCGGTAACATCTCCTCCCTCTAATATCCGGGCTTATATAACCATATACAACAGGCATGCCGATTATATTGGTGTTTATGATTATGCGGTAAATGATGGAGACGATGTATATCTCACCTATGATATCACTGATCCAGGCACATATTATATACGTCTGCATGACCGGGATAATGACACATCATCGGGCTCCTACACCTTTACTGCTGCCTTTACTCCTGTGATTGACAATAATGAACCGAATAATGAGTTGGGAACTGCCACCCTCATAACAGGTTCCAGCATGTCAGGCGCAATATTCAACCTTTCTGATTATGACTGGTATAAGATCTGGGCGCAGTCGGGCAATAACCTTCAATTCAGGATCGATCCTCCTTCGGAAATGAGACCGTCAGTCTCTGTTTACGGTCCTGACATGGCCTACAAGACATACGCGGGTTCCGTAAACGCAGGTGATCCTGTAACCCTTCAATACAGCGTTGTTGAAACCGGTTTTCACTATTTCAGGGTAACTGATGCTATGGGACTTTCTCACCTTAACGCGTATAATGTGACAGTCACCGGAGGCAATCCGGGATATGTCCCTTCACCCACAGCAGTGACAAGCGAGTCTGAAGACAATAACAATATCGGTAAGGCAAACTTCATAAACCTGGGCGCTGATATAACCGGATCTATTTCCATCGCGGGAGACCGTGACTGGTTCAGCTTCAACGTGGCCTCTCCCGGTCAACTCACCATCTCCATGAAATCAGTTCCTTCGGATCTTCATGCGAGATTCCGGCTGCACAACAGTTCCGGAGCGCATGTTATGTCCTCGCAGGCAACCGTGATAGGAGACACATTTTCACTTCTCTATGAAATTGCCGCTCCCGGGTACTTTTTACTGCTGGTTGATGACATAAACAGCAGCCGGGCTTCTTCAGGCAATTATGTGTTCAACATGTCCCTGGTGGAAGTAGCTGATCCCTTTGAGCCCAATGACAACTACGGCGATGCCAAAAAAATCAGTGAGATAAACAGGGTAACGCCATATATCTTCCCGAGAGGAGACCACGACTGGTTTCGTGTAACAGTAACCGGCAGTGAAATCCTCAGAATAATCGTAAGCGACCTCCCAGAGAATATAGGCCCTGAAATTGTGGTATTTAACACCTCCAAGGAATCTCTTACGAGCAAGTCAGGGGCAGCGGGTATGGATATGGAGCTTTTGTATACTGTTCCCGGTCCCGGCGATTATCTTATTCGATTCAGGGCCACGGCCAGCAATAATTCTTCCACGTCGACCTATACAATGACAATACATGGAGCGGATTTCGCGACCTACGCCCCCACAGCCCGCATAGATCAGATCGATCCGGGCGCCATTGTGGTC
>CAZJOB010000601.1:0-2120 GCA_964547435.1 uncultured Desulfatiglans sp.
CGGTATTCTGCCGGGCCAATCATCTCCGAATCGTTCATCACATTCATTGAAATACCATTGGTTCCACGTACGCAGTCCCCATCCCAGCTCCTTGAATCTTTCCTGGTCCGGTTTACCCTGCAAACGCAATGCCCAGGCCAGTGCAAGATCCATATGATAATGCCGGGCGATATAGTCCATGTCATGGCCCTGGGATAGCAAATTGTTAATTTGGCAAAAATTTGCATTATTAATAATTTGGGTTATCCTTCCCTGTGTTAAGCCGGTTAATCCGGAGATCTGCTCGTGGGTCCAGCCCAAGAGGCTCAGACGCAGGATAATTATATCTCTACTGGCTTTCTGTCGTGCCCGGATATCAGAAATCCAGTTATTGACAGTCTGGCGGGTTATTCCGAGTTTTTCGGAAAGGGAGGCTTCCGTCCACCTGCAATCGGGGTCCGAGCCGGCGATGTCCCTGGCAATTCGCTTTTTGTCACTTGAATTTAAACGGTCTCCATGTGTGATATTGGCGTTTGCAGACTCAAGGAGAAGCGCAAAGCGGTTCTTTTCATAATCGAGAATCGTTTTATCCAGTTCAACTGCGGGAATCTCTTTCAGCCCGCATTCCTTGAATGCAAAGAAACGGTGAAGACCATCAACAATCAATGTGGCTTCTATTTTTTCACCATCAACAGGGTAGTTTCGAACCTTCTGGATTATAACAGGCGGAAACCGGGCTCCTGCCTTTAAAGACTCAATATAGGAATCGATGGTCTTTTGGCTTTTTACCGCTCTGGGGTAAATGTATTGATCCCAGGTCAGATCGGAGAGGTTTACTTGTATATGATTAGCTGACATATGTACAGGGTTTAACTGATCAAAATCTGTCTGATGTTTTCATAAAGATCATATCCGCAACGTATAAATCCATTTTTTCTGAAGCTCTGCCCACATGTGATTATGTGGGTCACTGTCATCAGAATAATTGAGAGCTTTTCCGATATCTCTACTCTACTTCTTTGCCCAGTTTTCGAGTTTTATGTTTTTAAATCTCTTAACATTATTAAGTTAAGCAAAAGCAGTTTTGGGCAGTTCAATATAACTGTCCGGTTTTTCATCTTTTCTCTGAATGGCAAAGAACTTATTTTCAATTTTTTTTAATACTTCAGCATCATAATAGACCATGCCACACTTACTGCAAATTTCTACCGGGGTATTTGGAACAAGAAGATAATTTCCTTTATAGGTATATAAATATTCAATTCTTCGTTCTTCATACTCTGTCGCGCCGCAAAAATTACATCTCTTATCCATTCTGTTTTCTCCTTGTCCAGGGGTCGATAAATTTTGGTGGTTTGGGAACATATACTGTTATAATAGCAACCTTTTCTCCGCGCCAGCCACAAACAATATGGATTGGAATGTTATCAGTGAAACCAAGAATCAGACAGCTTTCGCCCAAGCCTAGATCAGGATAGGTTTCAAGTATATCACCAGTTAAAAGAGACTTTTCTATTTGATAAAAAGTCAGTTCATCAGCCTTACGCTCAATATCCGCATGCAGGGTGTATATATACTCGTGATTACTTATTTTCTGTTTTATTTGTCCGATATCCAAAGATTACCTGTATTAAACATGCTACTTCATTTTTGCCATATTTTAAGGTATTTCAAAAAATTGCACAACTTTTATCTTAAATGCTCATGCGCTCATCCTCTCTATCAAAATCGGCATTGCAGCCCGGTAGATGACCCAGACAACTAATAGTAAAAGAAGCACAAATCCATTACCAGGAAGAAATTACCCAAATATTCTGCTGGTGTTCCTGTCAGCCAGTTGCGGGCGTTTGTAATCAGGGGTGTAGATGGTTATATGGTTTTCTGTTTTTTTAAGCATTTTAGAAAGATGAGGGGTTGCCTGTGTACCGGGCTTAACTGATCATAATCTGTCTGATGTTTTCATAAAGATCATTTTCTTCTCTTCGTCCTCTTTTACCATCTGCCATCTGTCAAGGCAGTTTTGGTAGTCTTTTTTCTCCATATCTCGCTTTATTGGATTCATGCCTCAATGATTTTGAATATCATTTCTATCAGGATAGTAAAATTTATCAAATCTCAATGGCTGTTATTTTCAAGAGATG
>CAZJOB010000602.1:0-2117 GCA_964547435.1 uncultured Desulfatiglans sp.
TTGTTTTATTTGTAAAAAAATCATTATATAGGTGACAAAGTTGCTTTCGACTTCCTTGGAAGTCCCGAAAACGTCATTCCCGCGAAGGCGGGAATCTATAACTAGTTGATAATACTGGATTCCGCGGCAATCAAAGCCTGCCCCGCACTTGATGCGGGGTCGCGGAATGACAAATGGGGAAATTCGACTTTTAACGAGTTCGTTAATATTGGGTTGAAATTTTTTTTCATAAATTATAGGTTGTGCAAAAAATATATAATATGGAGCCAGAGATGAAAGATGATGGAATAAAGACCGTTCGCACCACCACATGGTCCGGAGGACCGGGATGTCACGGCGGATGCGGTGTTATAGCCTATATAAAGGATAACAAACTGATAAAGATCGAAGGCGATCCTGACCACCCCATGAACAGGGGCAGGCTCTGTTCAAGATGCCTGGCCATGACACAGATTGTACACCATCCCGACAGACTGAAACGGCCTATGAAAAGGGTAGGGGAGAGAGGAGAGAACAAATGGCAGGAGATCTCCTGGGACGAGGCATTTGATCTGGTAGAGGAGAAATTCGGGTCAATAAAGAAAAATTACGGCCCTGAGAGCGTTGTTTTTTCCATGGGCACGGGAAGGGATGTCGGCGCCTGGATATGCATGCTTGCCTACGCCTTTGGAAGCCCCAATGTGTCATTCATTATGAGCGGAAACGGCTGCTATACTCCCAGAATCGCGGCTACTGAAATAGTGCTTGGAGATTACTGCATATTTGACGGCGGTCAGTGGCTGCCCAAGGGTCATGATGATCCCGGATACGAGGTCCCTGAATGTATAGTCATCTGGGGTTATAACATACCGGCCTCATGCCCGGATAACATATTCGGCCACTGGGCCGTTGATCTTATGAAAAAGGGCTCCAAGGTTATTACCATTGATCCCAGGCTGTCCTGGTTCGCTTCGCGTTCCGATAAATGGCTTCAGTTGAGACCCGGCACAGACGGCGCCCTTGCAATGGGATTTCTTAATATAATTATACAGGAAGGTCTGTATAACAGGGAGTTTGTGAAAAAATGGACCAACGCGCCGCACCTGATCCGAAAAGACAATGGAAAGCTGCTTCGTGAGGACGACATTGATATGAAAGGATCTCATGAGAATTTCGTGGTATGGGATTCGGTCAGGAATTCTCCTGTTATATGGAACTCGAATGACGCGGAGTTCAAGTCGGAGGTATCAAAGGCCGCGCTTGACGGGGAATTTGAAATTTCTCTTAAGGATGGTAAAAAGATAAAGGCCGTCACGGTATGGTCGGAATTCTGCGCCGAGGCTGCGAAATACCCGGTAGACAAGGTGGCTGAAATAACCTGGCTAAAGGAAAAGGACATTATTGAGGCTGCACGCCTGTATGCCAAAAGCAAGCCGGCAACCATTCAATGGGGCCTGGCCATTGATTCCACTCCGGCAATTACCCCCACAGCAAGTGCTATCGCCGCACTCTGGAGCATTACAGGAAACCTGGATGTGCCGGGCGGGAATGTCATTGCCAGGTACGCGTACAACGCGGTTGCCTATGCCCTGCCTGGCGCAAAAGGGGTTATCAAATTATCCTCAAAAGAAATAGACGAAAAGCGTATTGGTTACAAGGAATACGGCCCATTCAGGGAATTTATCTGGCGATGCCAGACAGACAAACTTCTCGAACAGATCTTTTCGGAAGATCCTTATCCTGTAAAGGCTATGTGGCTTCAGTGCTGCAACCTGATCGGAGGCACGGGCTATGATCCCAAGAAGTGGGTCGAGGCCTTGAAAAAGCTGGATTTCACGGTGGTTGTTGATATGTTTATGACGCCCACCTGCCAGTTCGCGGATCTGGTGCTGCCGGCAACCACCTTTCTTGAAAAGGACAGCATTCGAAGCTGGTGGGTGCCACTTCAAACAATCAACAAGGCAATGACCGTGGATGATGCCAGATCGGGCATTGAGATCAATTTTGAACTTGCCAGACGTTTTGACCCAAATTTGAGATGGAAGACCATATATGATGTATTTGACGAGATACTCGCGCCATCGGGCATGACATTTAAACAGCTTCAGGAAAAAGGGTGGTCTATACCGCCCGAAGGC
>CAZJOB010000603.1:0-2104 GCA_964547435.1 uncultured Desulfatiglans sp.
ATGTCATTTATGATATTGTTGATGAAGCATATGATTTTTATATTGAGAAAGGGATCATAGGAGTATAAAGGGAACATATATTAATAACGGATAAAAATACTGTTCCGTGTATAGTGGTAAAAACTTTTTCGCTCCTACAGACCGGATATCTCCTCTATAATCAACATAATCCCGCCGAAGGTAAGGTTACTGACACCGCCGCATTGGTGCAGGATAAAGATTTTATTCTTTAAATACCGCCGCATGCAGCGGTATTTAATCCGGTAAAACCAGGCTAAAATGGATACTGGCGCGCAGTTCTCTGAAAACTGATCCAGCGCAGCTCGGTGAACTCCTCAAGAGCGGCCCTGCCTCCGAAGCGGCCCCAGCCGCTGTCCTTTACTCCGCCGAAAGGCACCTGCGGTTCATCATGAACAGTCTGGTCATTAATGTGCACGATCCCCGACTCTATCCGCTCGGCAACAGACAGAGCCCTGGCCCAGTCCCTGCTGAAAACGCTTGCCGAAAGTCCGTACATTGTGTCATTTGCTATCGCAACCGCTTCCTCTTCATCTTTTACTTCTATGAGTGATACTACCGGGCCGAATGTCTCTTCGCAAGAGAATGCAGACTTTAACTTCACATTTGCGAGCACGGTCGGATAGTAGCAGGGGCCTTCGGCTTTTCCTCCGCATAAAATCTTTGCCCCGTCCCGGACCGCCGCTTCTACGCTGGCCTTTATCTGGCTGAGCTGCTGCTGATTGATGATGGGACCTATGATGGTGTCCGGCGCTTTCGGATTTCCAACCTTGAATGACGAGACTTTCCTGACAAATTTATCCGTAAACTCCTTTGAAACCTGCCTGTCAATAATGATCCGGCGCGTCGACATGCAAATCTGTCCCTGATGCAGGAATCCGCCGAATGCAGCTGCATTCACAGCAGTATCGATATCAGCATCCCGGAGTATTATCATAGGATTCTGGCCGCCCAGTTCCAGGGCCACACGTTTCAGGTGACGTCCCGCTTTCTCGGCAATCTGGCGCCCTACAGCTGTAGAACCTGTCAGGTTGATGCGCCGCACTTTCGGATTTTCAACAAATTCGTCGCCCATCTCCCCGCTTCCGCCGGGGCCGTTCGTGACCACATTCAGCACTCCTTTAGGAAAACCTGCTTCATGAAAAACTTCCGCCAGCGCTATGCCGCCCGCAACAGCAGCCTCTGTTGAAGGTTTAAGGACGGTTGTGTTTCCGTACGCTATCGGCATACAAATTGCGCGCAGAGAAAGAATTAAGGGTGCGTTCCATGGGCCGATGCCCGCAACAATGCCGACCGGCTGGCGAATCGCCATATTGAACGCCCCGGGCAGATCGGAAGGAATGATCTCCCCGCTGGCCTGATGGACCTGGCCGGCAGCCTCTCTGAGCAGGCCGGGTGTAAACATAGTCTGGAACATTCCGAATCCGAAAGTACAGCCTGTTTCCTCTGCAAGGATTGTGATTATATCTTTTTGTTTCCGTTCCAGAATATCTGCGGCTTTTAAAAATAATGCCTGGCGCTCCGCAGGCAGGCTATGCGACCATGACGGAAAGGCAGCCAGGGCGGAATCAACCGCCCGTTTTGCGTCTGCACGTTTCCCTGCAGGAACCTTTGCAAAAACCTCTCCGGTATAGGGATTAAGATCTTCGTAAGTCTTCCCATCCAGAGCATCAACCCACCCGCCATTGATGTACATCCTATAATCTTTTTGCATTTTTCCTCCTCCCCTCTTTATTTCAGGATGTAATACCCCGATGTTTATTTCAAGGATTCAGGCATGGAACTGTCCCACAAACGCTCACCGGATAAATTTCCCGAATGCAAATTGTCTAAAACGCTCATTTAGCGTATCGAAATTTATATCAAGAAGGCTTTTAAAACAGCCCCAATCCCTTACTTAGTATAGAATGAATAAAAAACCTGCTTCACAGCCTGCGCATTGCATCGTTAATTTTTTTCTGCGAATCTTCAAAAGAATTATAAATAATATTTATTTTCTTTAAAATTACAGAATAATTTTTCGGCTTATTCAATTCAACTTCAATAATAGTTTTAACAAAGGCATCTCTTAATTCTATGCATAAAG
>CAZJOB010000604.1:0-2098 GCA_964547435.1 uncultured Desulfatiglans sp.
AATCGAATCGATCTTCTGTCACAAGATACTGTCTGTGTGTGTCTGTGGCCAATTAAGCCTTTTCTCTTTTCCTTGCACTATAGGCTGCTTTTTCTACCGGCTGATTAAAATAACCCAGCTCCACCCCGTGGAAATCCCTTTTAATCCTTTCGGCCATTCTTTTCATGCCGATACCAGGGCTTTTATCTTGAGGCATTTTGCTCAAATAGAACTGGGGATCGATATTGAGATTTTTCATGTGAATGAAATTCACGCCTGTCTTTTCTATGAGTTCTTCCAGGGCGTCTATCTCCTCTTCCTGGTCGGTTATCCCCGGAAAAACAAGATAATTTAGCATTGTATACAGCCCCATATCCCTGGACAAACGAATTGAGGATACAACATCCTCAAACCTGTATCCCTTTGGTCTGTAATATCTTAAATAATATTCCTTTCGGGCGCTGTTAAGGCTTATCCTTATTGAATCAAGTCCGCTTTCGGCTATCTCGCGAACCCGGTCAGGCATACTGCCGTTGGTGTTGAGGTTTATGGTGCCTTTTGAGGTCTGTTTTCTGATCTCCAGAATACTGCTTCTTATCAGTTTGTGCTCTGTCAGGGGTTCTCCTTCACACCCCTGGCCGAAACTCACTATTGATTTTTCAGATATGTTCAGATGGTTCACAGCAAGAGAGACTACCTCATTCAGTCCCGGCCTGAATGAAATCCTCTCCTGAGATTCACAGCAGGTGTCATCGGACTGCAGGCTGATACAGCCCAGGCACCTGGCGTTGCAGTGCCGGCTGACCGGTATCGGGGCCTCCCATCTTTTAAAGAAGAGGTTTTTGGCAGCAAAGCAGTGGTTGTTGGCAGCGCAGTTTGTGAGGTGTTCCACAAGGGGACCGCTTCCAATATCTTTTTTATATTTTTCAATGCATTTGAGCAGGTTGGTATCGTCATAATTTTTCGGGTCCCACGTGCGGTTGTATTCGATCCTGAATCCTGTAGTGCAGTATTCGTTGTCCCTGAATCCGACGGCAGTGTATCCCCACATGGGAAGGACGTATGTCTTTTTGCTGTAATCGACCGCGGGAAGATGACTCCGCACAAAACCCGGTTCAAGGAATGCGGCCACGGCAAAACATCTTTGAATGAGGCCGCCGACTTTTATCTGTTCAACCACCTCAGGCATTCCTGTTGCAGGATCAATTCCTATCGGGGGGCAATCCGGAATGTAAAAAAGCTTGCTGAACCGGGGCAGCCTGATAAGATCGCAGGCATTTATTCTCGCCGGAGAATTGCCTGAAAATCCCGCCATGCGGTAATAGGGGTGGTCATAGACCTTTCCCCTTTCATCCGCGTAGAGCATATATGGAGCGTTATTTTTTGTCATAGTCCTGTAAAATTTGGGGTCTCCCTTGCCATTTTTATATAAGCTCCCATTCCTGAATATGGGAGCTTATATCTTTTAATTTTGTCTAATGTCAAGGACCCCGGTTTTTAATATGTTATGTAAAAATATATTTTTCCATTAATTGCCCTGACAAAAAACCTATGATACAATTACAACACATGACATGAACGAAAGGCGCTTTCTACTTTTATAGGCGCCTTGCTACTTTAACAGCAGTCTAAAGGAAAAGATGCTGCCCATAAGTCATCGTGAACAGGGAGGAATAAAAATGAGCCAAATTCAATATATTTCAGATGATCAAAACAATGTCACAGGAGTCATTGTACCCATAGACCTTTGGAAAGAGATTGAATCTGAAAAAGAAACAGCCTACTTGCTTAAAACTGAGGCTATGAAAAATCGTTTGATGGAAGCAAAAAACCGCAAGGAGGGAATACCCTTTGACGAAGCCTGTGAGAAGCTTGGAGTTTGATCCTGCCGGATTTGAAGACCTGACCTGGTGGATAGAGAAAGATCGTAAAAAGGCATTGAGGATTGTTAAGCTGATTAAAGAAGTCCAACAAACTCCTTTCCAGGGAACCGGTAAACCTGAAAAACTTAAGCACGATTTGGCGGGTTGCTGGTCAAGAGTGACATTTATGGGTCGGAATTTTTGATATATATGGATGAACAGGAAACTCTACGTGAATCAAACCGGCTGTTCCATAA
>CAZJOB010000605.1:0-2089 GCA_964547435.1 uncultured Desulfatiglans sp.
AACCCCCAAACCCCGCAGTGAGAGAAAAGAGGGGTTTATAAGATATTGAAAATATTGTAAAAGCATAGGGGAACTCCCAAACGTTAATTTTTAACTTTTTCTCCCAAAAAAGAAAGGAGCCCCCCTATGCTGGAAGCTTTGATTGAAGATTTTTTAGGTTACTGCAAGATATCAGGTTTTGCGGAAAAATCAATAGAAACCTTAAGGTTAAGGGTTAAGGAGTTTCATGGTTTTCTGAAACTGGAAGGTATAGTCCAGGTTAAGGATATAACATACTTTCACATCAGGGAGTTTACAGGAGGTTATAAGAATCCATCAGTACATACAAGAAAAGCACGAGTATGGACTCTTCATCAGTTTTATCATTATCTCGAACTGAAAGAGCTGGTTCAAGAAAATATAGCAATGTCAGTTCCCATTCCGAAGATTGAGAAGAAGGTTCCCGAGTTTTTAACCATAGACGAATACAATCGCCTTTTAAAATATTTTCACGATAGAGCAGGAGACTACAAAGGCCTGAGAGATCTGGTCATCATCATGCTGCTGGGGCTTCTCGGGCTGAGGTTGAGATCGGTTCTATCCATTGATGTGGAGGATCTGGACATTGAGACCGGCCTGCTGTGGATAAAAGAAAAGGGGAGGAAAGAAAGGCCGGTCATTATCCCCGGCATACTGTGTCATGTTCTTGTGAGGTATCTGAAGATTCATAATGAAGAAGGGGCATTGTTTTTATCTGAAAGAGGGAAACGAATATCTCCGAGGACATTACAGGATATCTTTCGCCAGGCATCATTGAGTCTGGGCATAGAAAAACACCTTCATGCCCACCTGTTTAGACACACTGCCGCCACCCACCTTAACAGGGTATCAAACCCTGAGATCACACAGCATGTACTGGGACACATGTGTAGAAAGAACACTGACCAATATACCCACCTAAACCCTGACCAGTATGCAGTTTATATGAGAATGCACCCCTATATGAAAGGAGATATAAGATGACAGGCCTTATAGATGAGTATCAATATGAGTTGACGAATGTATCGGGATTTGCAGAAAAGACCGTTGAAAACTATGTATCCTGCATAGTCATGTTCAGTGAATGGCTTGGTGAAAAATACAATATATCGCCGGTTAAAGCCGAAGGTGATCATCTGTGCGAGTGGATAATGGAGGTTAAAGAACGCGGTCTCAGTTATAGCAGGCTCGAACAGCACAGGTCTGCATTGAGGACATTCTATGCCATGCTCTATAAAATGAAGATAGTCAACCGGGATATTGCCGATGCAATACCGGCGCTTATAAAAAGGGGTGTCAGCAAGGTAATGCCGGTCAGTGAGTCAACAGTCGATAAGTTGCTTGATGCGGTTGATCAATCTACCTGGACCGGAAAAAGGAACTACATGATAATCTCCATTTTGTGGGTGCTGGGCTTAAGGATAAGTGAACTTACCGGACTAAAGGTAGGCGCCTTTGAGCCATATCATGATCCGGAAAACAGGACAGGATTATTAAGGGTGAGAGGTAAAAACAAAAAGCAAAGAGCCCTTTTTGTAGTGGATAAACTCTACGATAATCTTATGGAATATTTATCCCATCCTGAATCTCCTGTAAAAAAGACATCCCCGCTTTTTTCTGTTGAAGGCGGAAAGGCCATATCAAACAACAGAGTCCAGAAAAAGATAAGGGAGTATTGCCGAAACGCGGGCATAGAAGAACGGATAACGCCTCATGTGTTAAGGCATTCCTTTGCAACAGAGATGTATCATGCGGGTGTTCCTATTGAGGCCATACAGGCCATGACACGCGGCGCAAGCGCCTGCGCTGCGCGTGGGACATGATAAAAAGACAGAAACATCGGTATATATTAAGGTGTCCGATGCCTTTAAAGAAGAGGCGCTGAGACAACTGACTATCAGAGAGGAGGGATTATGGCAGCAGTAGAGGCAAAAGAGTTTTTTGAGCATGTGGATTCATTTATAGATTACAGGAAGACAGTTTATGAGGTCAGTGACCAGACAGTCAAAAGCAACATGATTGACCTGAAACTTTTTAAGGAGTTTGTGGATAAACGGGGCTATGATCAGAT
>CAZJOB010000606.1:0-2088 GCA_964547435.1 uncultured Desulfatiglans sp.
ACGGGCTCATCCCTGAAGGAGTGTATAACTGCCGTATTGTTGTCATATAAAAAGATCGACACTCTGGACGGCCCATGCAGCCGCACAAAATGATCTTTGGCAAGTTTGTCACGAATGCTGTTAAGCACCCCTTCCGGCAGATTGCAGAGATCAGCAAAATTGTCAGGGATGGTTAATACATACAGATTGCCGTCAGCATAATCGGCCCTGTGCAGCAGGGGCCAGCCCAGACCCTCATCAAGGGCCGACACCTCTTCCCAGGAATCATTGGTCAGGTATTCAATCTGAGGAATAAGGATCTCCTTATCTCCCCTGATTAAACCGCCCCACCCGGCCTTGAAATCTTTTACAATCGCCCTGCGGCCTGTATACTGAAGTTCAACAATATCCTCTATGCCATTGCCCTCAAGCGCCTTAAGCAGGCCTGAAGTAATGACAACATCCTTTCCGTTTATCAACTGCCCTTTTATTTTCGTGACAATGTCAGGATCAAATTTCGCCGATTCAGTAAGCAGAATCATCTTTTCTTCGGCGGGAAATTCAGGGAGCAGGTCCATGGGCACGCCGATCATGCCGATAAAATTGTGAAGAAAATCCTCTCCCGTTGAATGATACGGCTTGTAGCTTTTTAGCCCTACAGGATTTCCGAGATGCTCAACAACCCTGTCAATCTGTTTAAGCGCTGTCGCCGCTACAAGGGCCATATTCGCCTCTTTATCATATGCCCCTTCATTCGAATAGGGAGCGATCATGGCGTCAAAATCAAAACTCGTGCCTGTTCCCTGCCAGTTCCCTCTCAGGTTTTTATTAACTGGCAATCCCATCTGCATGTAATCAAACAGGGTCATCTCAGGGGCCTTGGCAAGAACAGTCATCCATAACTGCTCGGCATACCGGTCGGCTGAATTGGAGGCATATGTATCCACCCAGCCCCCTCCGTTTCTTCCCGGAGCAATGTTCTCGAAATACCGGACAATGAGATATCCCTGGTACTCCTGCAGATGCTGATCCGTCATGACGCTGTCACGGGTTTCAGTCCCTGTATATATGCCGTCAAATATCCTGGGCCCTCGTTCAAGGTCAAAACCCAGTCCCTGAAAATGCTCGTACCAGTTGGGGTATTTAATTACCACCTTGATTTTCGGATTAACGGCCCTGGCCGGTTTCATAATCAGTTCCATGGCAGCCTCCTTAAGCAGGTCCATTCGGAACCTTGTCCAGCTTCTGTCCCCTTTTGCCTGAATGCAGCTTTCGCATTTGCAGCTTGTAAAAAAGAAATCATCCAGAATAAACTCGTCAAAATGCCTGGCAGTCATTTCCACTATTTTTATTAGTTTTTCGCGATGTTCCTTGTTTGTGTAGCAAAAGGTCTCAAAGTTATTGCTCTCATTCACAGTGAGAGTAATGCCGCCGGCTGTTTTTATTCCCTGCTCCTCAAAAAATCTGATAATAGGTCCCAGGGCGTCTTCTTCGATCATTGTCATATCCCGGTGAGTCTCAAGATATATCTTTTGAATTCGGAGATGCCGGTTCATCTGATCAAAGGTAGTTTTCAGCCATGCAGGATCTTTCATCTTTATTACTTCAAAAACCCGCGTATAGACGGATGTCTCAAAATTTTTATATTCATTATCGGCAAAAGCATATGAGGAACAAACAGTTACAATCGTCATGGCAAGAAATTGATGGAAAATTTTCATAGGAGCCTCCTGCGGCATAAAATATTGCGGTAGCTGACTTTTGTCAAGTTACTATAATCGAACCTGAAATTCCGATATAAGGATTAAATGGGAGTCAGTGATGGCGGAATAAAACCCGACAGCTTGAATCATTGAGTAGCAATGAGTCGTTCAAGGGAACGAAGCACAGTGGTACCGGATGAATCAAACCGGCCGTCCCATAAATTTATGGGACAGGTGAAAAATATCTTCAGACCCCCCAAGTCATTGAAATAATTCTTATATTACGAAATTGACCTTCAATTTTGGATGGACGCCTCAGAAAAGACGCTAACCGAATAAAAGAAATAACCGGGTGCAAAACAGTCTATGCAGGAGAATCCAGGCTTTGCGGAGTAATACGTCATTT
>CAZJOB010000607.1:0-2086 GCA_964547435.1 uncultured Desulfatiglans sp.
CTCAAATTTCAAATCTCAAATCTCAAATTTCAAATCTCAAATTCCAAACACCCCGGTCATGCCTTTTTCAGTTTGATCAGAAGCTGCCCCTTTTCAACCCTGTTCCCCTTTGAGACCTTGATTTCCGCGACCTCTCCTCCTGTTTCTGATTCGACATCATTTAACATCTTCATGGCCTCCAGTATTATTACCACCTGCCCCGGGAAAATCTTTTGACCTTCACGAACAATAATATCAGATACAATGCCCGGAATTACCGCCCTGATTTCATAGGAATCCCTTAATCCTCTCCTGTTTATCCTGACAGGTCTATCGGGCACCTCTGTCTCATACAGAGTGTCATCTATCATCAAGCTGTTTTTTTCACGAACCATTGGTGTTCTCTTTTTAATATTTTTTTATATAAACCTTAAACCTTAAACCTTAAACCTTAAACATCTACAACGGCATATTCCCATGGCGCCGGCCAAAGATATTGGATGGGCCTGTCTTAGCCATATCAAGGGCCTTTATAATAAAATCCCTTGTCCTGTTCGGATCGATGATCATATCAACATAACCTCTGGAGGCGGCCACGTAGGGATTCGCAAATTTTTCCTCATACTCCTTTATCTTCTCTTTTCTTGTCTTCTCAGGGTCAGGACTGGATATTATCTCCTTTTTAAAGATGATATTTGCGGCCCCTTCAGGTCCCATTACCGCGATTTCGGCTGTCGGCCATGCTATTGCCAGGTTTGCTCCCAGGTGTCTGCTGCACATGGCGATATACGCGCCCCCGTAAGCCTTTCTCATGATCACGGTAAATTTAGGGACCTTGGCTTCACTGTAGGCGTAGAGTATCTTTGCTCCATGTCTGATGATGCCTGAGTATTCCTGATCTATGCCCGGAAGGTACCCTGGCGTATCCACAAAGGTAAGCAGAGGAATATTAAAGGCGTCACAGAACCTTATAAATCTTGAGGCCTTGTCAGATGCGTCAACATCCAGCACACCAGCCAGAACCTTCGGCTGGTTGGCTACTATACCTACAGATCTTCCGGCCATGCGACCGAAACCTATAACAATATTCCTCGCGTATTGTTCCTGCACCTCAAAAAAATCGGATTCATCCACAACACCCTTTATGATCTCTTTGACATCATATGACATCCTTCGGTCATCAGGCAGCACACTGGGACCGTTAAGGGGATTTACCGGAGAAGCAAAATTTTTATTAACAGGCGGCTGTTCTTTACAATTTGGTGGAAGAAATGACAAAAGCTTACGTATCTGGTCAAAGGCATCCTTTTCGGTTGAGGCAAAAAAATGTGCGTTTCCGGTTACTGCCGCATGGGTCCTGGCGCCTCCCAGTTCCTCAGCGCTTATCTCTTCACCAAGCACCGACTTTATCACCTGGGGTCCGGTTATAAACATATTGGATATTCGGTCCACCACAAAGATAAAATCAGTGAGTGCCGGAGAATAGACTGCGCCTCCCGCGCAGGGACCGAGTATAAGAGAAATCTGAGGAACCACGCCGCTAAGCTGTGTGTTTCTGAAAAATATGTCGCCATAACCGCAGAGTGAATCAACCCCCTCCTGAATCCTGGCGCCGCCTGAGTCATTTATACCTATCAGCGGAATGCCCATATTTCCGCTGGAGTCCATTATTTTAACAATTTTACCGGCATGGGCCTTTCCGAGTGACCCGCCGGCCACTGTAAAATCCTGCGCAAATATTGCCACAGACCTTCCTTCTATCTTACCGAAACCTGTTATTACACCGTCTCCGGCCAGTTTTTTCGTTTCCATGCCGAAGTCACGAACGGAATGCTCCACAAACAGGTCGGTTTCAAGAAAAGAATCCTCATCCAGTATGGCATCAATCCTTTCTCTGGCGTTCAGTTTGCCGATCTCCTTCTGTTTTTTAATGGAAGCCTCTCCTCCGCCCATAAGAAGACCCGATGCCCTTGATATGTAGTCATTAATTTTTGAGACAATGGTCATTTCGATCAGCCTTTCGTATAACTGTCCGGAACCGTATTTATTAATTTACAACTGATTAACACCCTGATTTATCAATAAAATTAAATAGAGTTCTAACACA
>CAZJOB010000608.1:0-2073 GCA_964547435.1 uncultured Desulfatiglans sp.
ATCGATTCCACTGCTATACCCGGGCGGCAATACTTTTATTGGGTGTCAGCTTCTGCCAATATATTCGGTACAAAAGAAAGTCAAATTGGAGGTGGTGTTTCCGGAAGCAGAATTCCGCCAAAAGCCCATATTCCAGTCAGCATAAAAGTATCTAGCGGACTTAGATCTTTCGTACTCATCGAATGGGAAGTTGTACCAAATGCTAACTATTATAAAATTTATCGTTCCGTAAATAATGGCATTAAAGAAGCTCTTTGTGATTGGCAGGCAGAAACCTTTTTTATGGATAGTACTGGAAACCAAAACACGCTTTATTCATATTGGGTTACTGCTTCAGCAGATAATCTAGGAACAAATGAAAGTGATTTTTCTATTCCAGTTAAAGGTGTTTTATACAATGCGATTGGAAACATAAATAATGATGAAAAAATTGATCTATCTGATGCAATTTTGGCTTTAAAAATATTAACAGGGATTGAAAAACAAGGAATATATCATAAGGAAACAGTTGTTAATGGTGATGGTAAGATCGGTTGGGCAGAGGTGTTTTATATCCTGCGCAGACTGGCAGGGATGTGAAACCAAGTTTGGAAACCAGGAAGTTTGTTCAGAGATGTCCCGAATCTAATATAAGGCCAAATATTCATTAACATGGCTCTGACAGCTTCCAATTCAAGGTGAACGATGGTTTTTCTGATTCGAATACTGCTACAATACAAATCAACGTCTTGAATCAGGTTTCAGAAGGGGATATCGATGACAGTGGAAATGTGGATTTACAAGATGCTGTTCTCGCGAACCAGGTATGTGCTGATATCGTACCCGGTTCAGAAATATTCAAAGAAGCTGACGTTAATAATGATGAAAAAATAGGAGTGGAGGAAGTGATATTTATTTTAAAGGAATTAGCTAAATTTTAAACAGTTTTCGGTATTTTAAAAACCATAGATCAGCGTCTAATCACAAACCTTGATCGTTTTTTCGATCAGGGTTTGGTTTATTTGCTTTTATTAAATCCATAGTTGGGTGCATGCAACAATGGATACCGCGATCAAGTCGCGGTATGACAGTGGGGAGTGGATATCGCGCTCCCTGAAATCAACATCGGGACAGGCCCCGAAATCAGCATCGGGATTTTCAACAAGTCCCGCAATAACACAGGTATTTTAGATTCCCTGATCAGAACATTTAAATAATGCCGCATAAAGGATGTCGGGTTAAACAGCTCAACATGCTGGATTCCCGCCTGCGCGGGAATGACCAAAAGGTAAAATAAATGCATTCTCGGACAGCAGCCTTAGTTGGTTTTAACAATAAGTAGCTGCCCCTCTTGTTCAATTTTGTTAACTTTGTGTTTTGATTGCTTTCGTTCTACCCTTCTGTCCCTCAGACATTTCCAGATATTTCTCAGCCTGTTGACTTCATTCTCAGTCATTCCAAGCCCATCTATAAGCAAAATTTGGTCAGTGATATCCAGAACCGCATCTATGTTTCCCTGTTTAAAGATTTTAGAGACGCGCATAAAATCCAATCTTTCAATCCCCTTTGTCGGAAGAGGCAGTCTTTCACATTCCGTCGGCTCAAAGGTCATAACTCCTCCTCCATAGCTTCTTCCGATCAATTCTGAAAACGCAAAAGTGAGGGAGTTCATGAAACCAGCAGTGATAAGCTTAGGGTCATAGTCACTGACGAATCTCACCCGGTGGATTGTGTCTGTGCATGTTGCATTGGCATTATTGAGAATAATCCTTGGATAATGATGAATCTGCCTTAACATGAATGCATCCGGAGTCCACACTGAAGGCACTATATACCACTTTTTTCGTATCTGACATTTGTAACCGGTATGAAAATTTTCAGCCTCACCGATGTCTATGTATTCCTTAACGCATCTTGGTAAATCTGAATATTCTTTATCCGGAGGCATGAAAAGATACATGGGATAGTCTTTGAGGTCATTTGTCTCCCAATCATCCTCACTGAATGAAATACCTTTAAGATGAGCAGATCGTGTGATAATGCGCTGCAAATAATCCCTGAGCCCAAAATACCTGACATCAGAGTTCTTCAATA
>CAZJOB010000609.1:0-2071 GCA_964547435.1 uncultured Desulfatiglans sp.
CTTTTTACGAGTTCAACTATGTTGTTGCACTCGACTTTTTACGCGTTCATCAATAATATGGAAAATGCTGTGAAGTCAAGAAAAGAACGAGAATATAATAATAACAAATAAACTTCGCAGTAAGCATGGATTATCGTTAAAAGTCACACCTGGAAAATCCCTTGACATTTACTGAGCTATAATAATATGTAAAACCAAAAAATTAAATGGAGGATATCTATATGCTCACAAAGGCATTTATTCCCTACGGATGTTACTATTCAAGTCCATTCTGCAAGTGGCAGGGTTCGCTGGCCAATGAAAACCCTATTCCTCTTGGCGCGGAAACCGCAAAACGCTGGTTTGCCTCAAAGGATCTGGACCCCACTGAAGTCGATTACATATATTTTGGAATGACAGTGGCCCATCACCGCATGTTTTACAGTCATACCTGGTCCGGCGCCCTTTTGATGGAAGGCAGGAAAAATGTCCCCGGTCTCTTTGTGCATCAGGCATGTTCCACATCAACTACCTGTCTGCATCTCTCTGCTGTTAATATCGAGGCAGGCACATTTGAAATGGCCTATAATCTCATGAGCGATCGTATGTCCAACGGGCCTCATCTCATCTGGCCGAACCCAAACGGCCCCGGTGGAGAGGTCATTTCGGAAAACTGGGCTATGGATAACTTTAACAACGATCCATATGGCGGTATGAAGATGATACAGACCGCAGAGGCCGTGGCAAAAGAGGCCGGAATCACAAGGGAAGAGTGTGACGCCGTGGCACTCAGGCGTTATGAGCAGTATCTTGACGCCCTTAAGGACGACAGGGCCTTTCAGAAACGCTACATGTTCCCTATTGAGATTAAATCAAGAAAAAAGAGCATCCTAATAGAAGAGGATGAAGGCATATTTTCCAGTACAGCGGAAGGTCTGGCGCAGCTTAGGCCGGTGGAACCGGATGGTGTATTGACATTCGGGGCCCAGACCCACCCGGCTGATGGGAGCTGCGGTCTGATAGTCACCACCAGGGAAAGGGCAAAGGCCATCAGTAAAAATCCCGATATGGATATTCAGATTGTTTCATACGGCTTTTCAAGGGTAGGAAAGGCCAAGATGGCGGCAGCCCCGGTGCCCGCGGCCGAGATGGCGCTTGAAAGGGCAGGGCTCAAGGTGAGTGATATGAAGGCCATAAAGACACATAATCCCTTTGCAGTAAATGACCTCAATATGGCGAAAAAGATGGACATAGACGTCATGTGGATGAATAACTATGGCAGTTCAATGATATACGGCCATCCCCAGTCACCCACGGCAGGAAGGCTTATAATCGAGCTTATCGAAGAGGTTGCACTGTTAGGCGGCGGTTACGGCCTTTTTACAGGATGCGCGGCAGGTGACACCGGAGCCGCCATGATTGTAAAGGTGGGGTAGATTTTTTTATAGCAGGAAAGGACCATTAATTGAAATTTGCCTATCGTGAAAATGATTTAGATCATCCTGAACACTTTCATTTAGATCGAACCGGCTTTATGTTTCTTTTCACCTGCCTCTTTATTCTTGTTTTCTTGCTCACTGGCTGTACTGTAAATAATAGAGTGCAGCCAGGGCCTGAAGACCGGGCCGGAAACAATATTATCTACATTGTCAAATACGCCAGCCATTCAGGCATAATTGTTGACCGGCAAAAGGCCGATCCCTATTTGGGCGTTTTCAGGGATGAATTTCCTGATGCGCGCTATCTGGAGTTTGGAAGAGGCGATCTCAAGTGGTATAAGACGCAAAAAGACAAGAGGCATGTTGGCCTTCAGGTAAGGGCCCTTTTTGCACCCACATCTTCAGGCATCTTTGTCTGGTCTCTTCCTGAACCTCCTGAGGTCCAGTATTCACAAAAGAATATAACAAAACTCGAAATAACCGATGCCGGGTTTCAAAGGCTGATAGAAAACATTATCCACAGCTTTGCGCTTGATGACGAAAATAAGACTATTTTCGAGATATCAAATATGGATAAGGGCGGCGAATACCGGATTTATAAAGCCCGTGGAACATATCATCTTTTTAAAAGCTGCAATAACTGGGTTAAAAAG
>CAZJOB010000610.1:0-2066 GCA_964547435.1 uncultured Desulfatiglans sp.
ATGCAGAATACTGAAGCGGCGGGGATATAATGTTGCTCCCTTCAAGGCCCAGAACATGTCCAATAACTCCTTTGTCACAGTCGAGGGTGGAGAAATCGGCCGCGCACAGGTTGTTCAGGCCGAGGCAGCGGGAGTGCTGCCCTCTGTTCACATGAATCCTGTTCTTCTCAAGCCATCGACAGAACTGGGGGCCCAGATTGTGCTTCAGGGCAGAGTTTTCAGTCAGATGGATGCTGCAAAATATCATGACTACAAACCGCGGCTGAAAAAAGCAGTAATGGAGTCATATCGTATACTGGCAGGACAGTATGATCTTATTGTTATGGAAGGGGCTGGAAGCTGTTGCGAGATGAACCTGAAAAAAAACGATCTGGTCAATCTTTCCATGGCAAAGGCCGCAGGCGCAAAGTGCATTCTTGTCGCTGATATTGATCGTGGAGGCGTGTTTGCACAGGTAATCGGGACATATAATCTGATGTCACCGAAAGAAAAGAAGATGATTATCGGTTTCATTATTAACAAGTTTCGCGGCGATCCTGACCTTTTTTCAGACGGCATCAAATACATAGAGAAAAAGACCGGAAGGCCTGTCCTGGGGCTTGTGCCCTTTTACCATGATATTCAAATTGATTCGGAAGATTCGGTCGCTGTTCAGTTTGACAGGCTTCCAATCAAACCGGTTGGAAAAAGGACCGTGAACGTGGCAGTCATAAGGCTTCCCGCTATATCCAATTTTACTGATCTTGAAATATTGAATTTGGAAAAGGATGTTGTGGTCAACTATCTGTCAAGGGTAAATGAACTTACTGATGATTATGACTGCCTCATATTGCCTGGCACAAAAAACTCGATGGAAGACGCTGCCTGGCTCTTAAAGGGAGGATGGAAAAAACGAATAAGGGAATTTGCGGCAAAGGGAAAAACAGTGCTGGGTATATGCGGAGGGTATCAGATCATGGGCGAAAAGATACTTGACCCGGAGAGTGTTGAATCCAACAGAAAAGAGACAGCAGGTCTCGGCCTTCTCCCTGTAGTCACACGACTGGAAAATGAAAAGGTCGTCAGAAAGGTAACCGGCAGATGCCTGATCAACAACCGGTCTGTCGAGGGTTATGAGATTCACATGGGTCAGACGCGAATACTGAATGACAGTGGAATGCCCTTTTTGGCGATAAGGGAAGAAGAGGGGAAAGACCGCTGGGAGGATGGCTGCTTTACCGAGGGCGGTGGAATTGCCGGAACCTATGTGCACGGGTTACTGGATTCACCCGGATTCAGGGGCGATTTTCTAAACAGGATCAGGCGAAGCAAGGGCATAAAGGAAAGAAGACCGGGCAGGGGAAGGATATCAAGATTTAAGGAATATGACCGTTTGGCGGATCATTTTGAAAAGTATTGTGATGTGGAAAGAATTATATATGGCGCAGGGTTCGGGGCGCAAGGCGCATCCGCCGTCGCCTTTGGCTATGGCGGGACAGGGGGCGCAGGGTGAAACCGGTTCATGTAATTGTAGGGGCGGACCTGCGTGTCGGCCCGGAAATGCCGAACGCCGATGATTCTGTATCAAATGGAATTGACGATAATGATAAAACAAAAAAATAGGGCAGACACGCAGGTCCGCCCCTACAAATAATAGACATATTATAAACCATATAAAAATATGATGTTACAACAAAAACCCAAAAGAAAATCCATAAGGTTGAAAGAATATGATTATTCGACACCGGGGTATTATTTTGTGACAATATACACAAATAAGAGGAAATGTTTGTTTGGTGAAATTACAGATAATGGGATGATATTGAATGATGCGGGGAAGATGGTGGATAAATGGTTTAAGGAAATTGATAAAAAATATGTTCAGGTAAAGCATGATGAATATGTCGTAATGCCAAACCATTTTCATGGAATAATACAAATTGTAGGGGCCGACCTGTGTGTCGGCCCGGAAATGCAAAACACCGATGATTTTGTATCAAATGGAATTGACGATAATGATAAAACCAAAAAATCGGGCAGACACGCAGGTTTGCCCCTACATGAAGATTACGATCGCCCATATGTTG
>CAZJOB010000611.1:0-2063 GCA_964547435.1 uncultured Desulfatiglans sp.
AAATCGCAGAGCAGAAAAATAAAAAACCAGTATTGCTTGATGCCAGAGACGCGGATGTTTTTGACGGCTCGGTTGTTGAACCTCACGCGGATAAGGCAGGACATATTCACATGGCCAAATCCCTGCCCGCTGTCCTGATATGGAATAAAGACGGCCTCTATAAATCCGCATTCGAACTCAGGAGTCTGGCAGAACCGGTCGCAGGCAATGATAAAAGACGCGAGATTGTGGTTTATTGCGGTTTAGGAGGTTATGCCAGTGCATGGTGGTTTGTCCTGACACAAATACTGGATTATGAAAACGTAAAAATATATGACGGCGCTGCACAGGAATGGGCGAGATATTACGATATGGTGAGGAGGCTGTCCGAGAATAGCTCAGTGCGTCATTCCCGCGAAGGCGGGAATCTATAAGTGCCTGAAAACACTGGACCCCGGCTTCCGCCGGGGTGACGTAATAATACGATTTATGACTTTTTACGAGATCGTTAATATTGTTGTGATATACTTTTTCAATTTGGCGAGCACACAATTCCCCTTCATTGATTCGGAGGCAACATGAACTTGAATTCCCCTTCTAAATACAGACTCCAGGATCTTATTGACATTGAGCACTTTCAGAGACTTCAGGACAGAATGAATAAGATATATTCCTTCCCCTCATCCATCATTGACAATGATGGAAATATCCTTACTGCCAGCGGCTGGCAGAAGATCTGCACTGATTTTCACAGAAAAAACAAAGAGTGTGAAAAGGAATGCGTTGCCAGCGACCTTTATATACTTGAACATCTTAATGAAGCAAACCCGGCAGTGACCTACAGGTGCCCGCGCGGGCTGGTGGACTGCGCTGCTCCGATTATTATAGACGGCATTCACTATGGCAACTTCTTTACAGGGCAGTTTTTCATGGGAAGCCCTGATATTAACTTTTTCAAAGAACAGGCAGGAAAATTTGGATTTGACGAAGCCGAATATCTTAAAGCCTTAAAAAAGGCGCCTGTATGGACGCAGGAACAGCTCAACAGCTATATTTATTTTATTAAAGAGTTGATAGCAATCATTTCAGAAAGCGGGCTTGCAAAACTGAAGGCTATGGAAGCAGAAAAACAGGCAAAGGAAAGCGAAGAACGCTACCGTTCCACAATAACAGAACTCAAAAAAGAAAGAGATGCAACACAGAATTATCTGGATGTGGCAGGCGTTATGCTGCTTGCGCTGAATGAGAAAGAGGAAATTATACTGGTCAACAAAAAGGGGTGTGAAATCCTTGAAGGGGATGAGAAGGATATATTGGGAAAAAACTGGTTTGACAATTTTATCACTCCTGATGTCCGGGATAATGTAAAAGATGTCTATAATAACCTGATGCAAGGAAAAACAGGAGTTTTGGAATATACAGAAAACAAGATCATTACCCTTTCAGGCAGGGAAAAGATCATTGCCTGGAAAAATACGATACTGAAAGATGAGGATGGAAGGATTACAGGGACGCTAAGCTCGGGTGAAGATGTCACTGATAAAAAACTAAGAGAAGAAGAATTAAGGAAGAGTGAAAGCGAACACCGCATTATCCTGAAAACGGCCATGGATGGGTTCTGGATGGTTGATCCAAAAGGCTTCCTGCTCGATGTGAATGACTCCTACTGCAGCATGAGCGGTTATAGCAGGGAGGAACTTTTGGGGATGCATGTTTCCGAACTGGAGGTCGTTGACTCACCTTCACAGATCGCTGACAGGATGAAAAAGATTTTTGAAGGAGGAGAGGATCGTTTTATCCGCAGACACAAAAGAAAAGATGGAAGTCTTTTTGATGTTGAAATCAGTGCAGGCTATCAGCCGGAACTGGAAGGCAGATTCTTCTGTTTTGTCCATGACATCAGTGAATTCAAGCAAATGGCCGATTCCCTTTCCAGGTCCCTTGAAAGGCTTGATCTGGCCACACGAGCCGCCAGGATTGGAATATGGGACTGGGATGTTCTGAAAAACGAGATGATCTGGGATAAGCGAATGTATGAACTCTACGTCGCCCGGACAGACGGTTTTTCAGGCGATTATGAGGGG
>CAZJOB010000612.1:0-2062 GCA_964547435.1 uncultured Desulfatiglans sp.
TAATAATAAACTATTTATTGAAATAGCCGATAATGGCTGTGGAATTCCAAAGGACGCGCAGGAACGTATATTTGACCCCTTTTTTACAACAAAAACACCCGGAAAAGGGACAGGTCTGGGAATGGCGATTATCGAATCCATTCTCCATCGGCATGATGCGGGAATTAATGTCAAAAGTGAAGAAGGAAAAGGAACCATTATTACCATTGCTTTTCCCATTTATAATCAAACGGAGGCGTTATGAAGAGGAATGAAAAACGCAACCCCTATTCAATTGTGAACAGATCACATCAATACAGGTTTCTTGTGACTATTCTTATATATAACCTGATTATAGCGGGTTTGCTTGCCGCATTTCTCTTTGTGCCGGATATTATCAGGATGAATGATGAAACCTTAAGCACCTCGGCCAGGGCTATTGCAGCGGAGAAAATACTAACACTTCACTCCAGGGTGTGGCCTGTTATCATCGCTCTCATATGCCTTTTCGGTCTGCATTCTGTAAGGTTATTCCACCAGTTCATAGGACCTTTATTTAAATTTACCATGGCATTCAAGGAAGTAAAGGAAGGGAATCTGGGTCGCCGCATAAAACTCAGGAAAAGGGATAACCTCCATAAAGAGGCGGCGATATTCAATGAAATGCTTGATGCGGTCAGTGAAAAGATTGCTGTTATTCAGGCCGCGGGACAGGACTCTTTGGATCTTCTTGAAAAAGCTGAAAGCTTTGCCAAAAAGACCGGCGTTCAGGGTGAACCGGTTTTAAAAAACATCGAAGGGCTTAGAAAAAACCTTGAGGATATCGCAGCATCCGCCGGTTATTTCAGAACAAAATAACATTTGATAAAAGGCAATTCATTGAGTATCGCATTAATAATCACAGGTATAATCCTCGCACTTGCAGGCCTGGCCGGAGCCATACTCATCGATCTTAGGAAGGGAAAAAGGGCCATGACCTCTTAAAGGTGGGCTGGGCTATTTTTATAGGAATCATCCTGAGCACCGGCCTGAAGACAGCCTTCTCTCTGGTCGTAATCTTCTTTTTCATAAAGGAGTTGTTTTAAAAATCCTTTCCCGGTCACATCAAACCGGGGAATAATTAAAATGCTCTTGCGGTTAAGAATGTTTTTAAGCCTTTAAGCCATTAACCAGCATCCAGTATCCAGTATCAAGCAACCAATATCAAGCATCAAGCATCCAGAAACCCCTCCGCCTGTCCCGCCATAGTCACGCTGTAGCGTGACGACGGCGGATGATCTCTGTGACTCCCTGGCCCGCCATAGCTCGGAGAGCGACGGCGGCTGTGAGAAAAATTTTCCTCCGTGTTCCCCGTGGTGAGTCACAAAACACCTTGACTTTCCAATTAATCACAACTATATTGCTGATTATCCGGAATATCAGCAACAGGAATGTCGTATGTCCCTTAATCGTTTACTTGACCTGAAAAATTTATTGAATAAAAAATCCTTTTTCCTTTTCGGCCCAAGAGCTACAGGGAAATCAACCATTATTAAACAGCAAATAGAAGATTCTGCAGAAATTATCGATCTTCTTGATTCCAGACTTTTCCTCAGACTGTCAGGGGCGCCTCAGGACCTGGAAGATATTATTAACGCCCTTGATAAAGATATTATTGTAATAGATGAAATCCAGCGGATTCCTGAATTGCTGAACGAAGTTCACAGGCTGATAGAAAACAGAAAAATCCGTTTTCTTCTAACAGGCAGCAGCGCCAGAAAACTCCGAAGGGGGCAGGCAAATCTCCTGGCAGGCAGAGTATGGGAGGCAAGACTTTTCCCACTTACCTGGAAGGAAATACCTGATTTCAACCTTGAAAAGTATCTGCGTTATGGCGGATTGCCCGCAATATGGCTCAGCGAATACCCTGAAGAGGAACTCGATGCCTATGTCAATACCTATCTTAAGGAGGAAATAATGGCCGAGGGATTAATCAGGAATCTTCCACCCTTTGCCCGCTTTCTCAAATCCATGTCACTTGCTAATGGAGAAATTATAAATTTCACGAAACTCGGCAATGATTGTCAGGTAGCCGCTTCAACAG
>CAZJOB010000613.1:0-2062 GCA_964547435.1 uncultured Desulfatiglans sp.
CTGGGCGAAAGGGTGGGCCTGATAAAGGTCAGGCTCTATCATCCCTTTTCAAGGGAACACTTTTTCAGGGCCCTTCCATCTTCTGTTGAAAGCATTGCTGTCCTGGACAGGATCAAGGTCCCCGGCGGTCTGGGAGAGCCTCTGTACCAGGATGTTTGCACAGTTTGCCATGAGCGTGACTTTAATCCTGTAATAGTGGGGGGCAGGTACGGTCTTGGAAGCAAGAACTTTACACCCTCCATGGTCAAGGCGGTATTTGACAACCTGAGATCAAGCGTGCCGAAGAATTATTTTACAATCGGTATAAATGATGACGTCAGTCACACATCGCTTGAAGTGGTTGAAAATATTGACACATCCCTTGAAGGCACAGTGAGATGCAAATTCTGGGGTCTTGGTTCGGACGGCACAGTAGGGGCAAACAAGAACGCTATAAAGATAATAGGTGAAAATACCGATATGTACGCCCAGGCATATTTTGACTATGACGCCAAAAAATCAGGAGGAAGCACGGTTTCTCACCTGAGATTTTCACCCCATCCCATACAGTCGCCCTATCTGCTGACACAGTCAGACTTTATAGCCTGTCACAACCCCGCATATGTGGATCAGTTTGACCTGCTTGACGGTATTAAGGAAGGGGGCTCATTCCTCCTCAATTCACCATGGAGCCTGAAAGAAATGGAAGAAAGGCTGCCTGATCGTCTGAAGAGGGCCATTGCCGCTAAAAAACTGGATTTTTACAATATAGACGCCGTAAAAATCGCAGGTGCGGTAGGTCTGGGAGGCAGAATCAATATGATAATGCAGGCCGCCTTTTTCAAGATAGCCAATGTAATTCCCCCTGACGATGCCATCAATTTGATGAAAGACGCGATTAAAATGACCTACGGCAAAAAGGGCGACAAGGTTGTTAACATGAATATTGACGCGGTTGACAAATCACTGGGCTTTCTGGAAAAGATCAAATACCCCGAATCATGGGCCACTGCGGGGCATGAAGAATACATGAACGCGAACGATGAGCCGGAATTTGTGACCGATGTTATGAGGCCTATGCTTGCACTGAAAGGAACCAACCTGCCGGTCAGCGCGTTCAGTCCTGATGGCATCTTCCCTGTCGCTACGACAAAATATGAAAAAAGAGGAATTGCCATCAATGTCCCTGAATGGATACCTGAAAATTGCATCCAGTGCAACCAGTGTTCCTTTGTCTGTCCTCATGCTGTTATCAGACCGGTGCTGGCGGAAGGGGAAGACCTAAAAAATGCTCCTGAGGGATTTATAACAGTCGATGCCAAAGGGAAAGAACTGGAAGGCCTTAAATACCGGATTCAGATAAGTCCTCTTGACTGCACGGGGTGCGGCAATTGCGCTCAGGTATGCCCGGCAAAGGAGAAGGCGCTTGTAATGAAGCCGCTATCCTCACAGAAGGAAACCCAGGTGAAAAATCACATCTTTTCAACCGGTCTCCCTGTCCGTGATGATCTGATGTCTCCCCTGACAGTTAAGGGAAGCCAGTTCAGGCAGCCCCTTTTCGAGTTCTCAGGCGCATGCGCCGGCTGCGGTGAGACGCCATACATAAAAGTGATTACCCAGTTGTATGGAGACAGAATGATGGTGGCGAACGCCACGGGATGTTCTTCCATATATGGAGGTTCAGCCCCAAGCTGTCCATACGCTGTAAATGAAGAAGGGCACGGTCCTGCCTGGGGAAGTTCTCTGTTTGAGGACAGCGCTGAATACGGCTTTGGTATGGAACTTGGTGTAAGACAGAGACGTGATAAACTGGCTGATATAATACGTGAGGCTGTTGAAGGGAAGTTTTCTGATGACCTGAAAGACGCCTTTAAAGGCTGGCTGGAAAACATGAATGACGCCGTAAAATCAAAGGAATTTGGCAATAAGATAATTGAATTGATCGAGATCGAGCTGTCAGATCCTGAAAACGAGAATAATATCCTTCTCTTTGACATACTGGAGAGAAGCGATTACCTCGCCAAAAAATCCATCTGGATCTTCGGCGGCGACGGCTGGGCCTATGATATCGGCTTCGGCGGCC
>CAZJOB010000614.1:0-2060 GCA_964547435.1 uncultured Desulfatiglans sp.
TTGTGGCTGGAAGACTGGCTGATGAATGATTTCAAGGGCGCCCTTCTCATGACCTGCCATGACCATGATTTCATGAACAGGGTTGTATCCAGAATTATAGAAGTGGCAAATCAAACCATCACCACCTACAGCGGCAACTATGATTTTTATATCCGTGAGCGGGATATTCGAATGGAACAGCTTTTGGCAAGCCACAGGCGTCAACAGGAGATGCTGGCAAAGGAAGAGGAGTTTATAGCCCGTTTCAAGGCGAGGGCTTCTCATGCGGCACAGGTGCAATCCCGAATCAAAAAACTGGATAAGATAGAGAGGATTGAAATACCTGAATACCAGCGGGTCATCAGATTCGAATTTTCTCAGATTCCCAGGTCTGGTGACGATGTGGTGTATTTTGAAAATCTGTCGAAAACATGGGAAACACCGGGAAGGGAATCAAGGAACGTATTCACTAATGTTTCAGGGCTCATACGGCGTCATGATAAAATAGCCGTGGTGGGTGTGAACGGCGCCGGAAAATCCACTTTTCTCAAGCTTCTTGCCGGCAGGACAGAACCGACATCCGGAACCATAAACATTGGTGCAAACGTAAACATCGGGTATTTCAGCCAGCACGCAATGGATATACTCACCCCATATAAAACAGTCCAGGAAACACTTCAGGCAGCGCTTCCTCATGAAAACCTGGGAGTTATTCGAAACCTGCTTGCAGCCTTTCTCTTTTCCGGTAACTCTGTGGATAAACAGATCAAAAGCCTTTCAGGAGGAGAGAAGAGCCGTGTGGTTCTGGCAATGATTCTTTCTCAGCCTGTCAATTTTCTCATTCTGGATGAACCCACCAACCATCTGGATATACAGTCCCGGGAAATCCTGCTCGGGATTCTCAGGGAATTCGGCGGAACCATAGTCCTTGTCAGCCATGACCGGTATTTTCTGCGTTCTCTCGTGAATCAGGTCTTTGAGATTGACCGGGGTGAAATGATCCCTTATAAAGGGGGCTATGAGTATTATCTCTCAAAAACCGGGAGGTAGGGCAGATATAGAAATCCGTATGTTGATATAAAGGAGATGTTTTAAATGCAAAACCGGTTATTGCTTTCATAAAAATAAACGGCAGGTTTCAATTGAATAAACTATTGAATTTATTGACAGATAACCTTTGAGAACGGAGAAATAGTTATGAGTAAAATATCGACAGCATTTCCATTATTTGTCGGAATCGCGACTGTGCTTATGTCAGGCGCTGATTCATTCCCTTTAGAGGCGGGACAGACTGAGACCATATCCGGGCATGAAACACTGGAAACGCGTTTGCGGAGACTGGAAGACCGTGAAGAAATAAGACAGCTTCTAATGGATTACGGCCGCTTTCTGGATGGAAGGGATTTCAGAGCTTTTTCAGATCTCTTTGCGAAAACAGAAGGAGAATGGATCGGAGGGCTTGGCCGGGCCAAAGGATCTCAGGCCATTTACGAGCTTATGGAAAGCACCATCGGCAAAGATACATCAATAATGCGATCCTGCCACCTGTTCACGAACGAGATGATAAATGTCAAAGGCGATCAGGCAACTGCTTTGACAAAATGGATATTTGTTGTCCCCGGCGAGACCAATAGTCCCCGGATGGTTTTTCTCGGCCATTATGAAGACTCGATGATAAGAGAGAACGGCCGCTGGAGATTTCTACGCCGGGTTGTACATGCCGATATTCCTGCCGATGACCAGATAAAATAGGGTGCTTTTAGGCGACTCTCCCGGCAACTTTTTTGAATGGACACCTGCTTATATTTTAGGCTATTCTTTTAATTACAGGTGACACGGATTTTGTTATACAAACCTTTTAGCAAAATGACAGGAAGATTAATGAAAAATAAACCGCACATTTTCTCATCATTAAAGTCTCTGGTGCTTCTTGCGCTGGTTCTTTCAGGCATACTGGCAGGCAGCCTCAGACAAACAGACGCGGAGATTGCCCGTGATATTAATATTGATGGAGATCTGTTCTCTCCAACAAAAGACCATGAAAAGACTGCCAGGTTGCTGGTGAAAAAGCTTGATGAGTC
>CAZJOB010000615.1:0-2059 GCA_964547435.1 uncultured Desulfatiglans sp.
AATATTACAGTGCCGGCCAGCAACTCTGTGACCATTGTATTTAATGCGACTATCGATTCAGAGGCGTGGTCAGGCACGACATTTGATAATACGGCCTATGTGTTTACAGGTGGCACCAATTTAACACTTTCAGCACCAACGGTTACTTTGGGAGAGCCGGGCCCGGCAAGTGGAATCAAACCCCTTTATCTGCACACCGAGTCCGGCAGAAGTCTTTCCCGAATCATGCCGACAACGGCTCAGCCTGAAACAATCCCTGAATATACAGAAACTACCTGGACTCTGACTCATGCTTTAGGTGCCCTGTTACGCGTTGACGGAGGAGATGATAATGTTATTGATGTGGTTCTCTGGCTCAGTTTCTCGTCGGCATATCGTAGCTGGGATTGGATCAAGGTGGAACTGGGCATTCCCTCAGACAGGGATTATATAGGCTCTGTTCAAAGAAATTATGTCTATATTCCCGGAACTTCTCCAATGAAGATGACATTTCAAATTCCCAGGTATTCACAGGTAGATATTCCCGCGGGGTCAGAAATAACACTGACAATATCTCATTCAGAAAATGACGGTTATTTTACTATTGATCTGTATCCTATTGTAGGCGATGAATTCTCCAGAGTAGAAATAGACACGGACACGGTTATAAACGTGGACAGTGTGGAGTTTTATGATGCGGCCTATCCGGGCGGGAGTCTCATAGGTTCCTCAGGTGCCAGGGCAGGCGATACAGTTTATGCAAGGGCCACAGTAAGCGACCCATTCGGCAGCTTTGATATTACCGGTGCAAACATAAGCATAATAGATTATGGTTCAACCCATGTGAAAAGCAACGAGCTAATGACAGAGGTATTTGCTGATGCCTCTGGTATTACCAAAATATTTGAATATATATGCGATATACCGACGGCCGGGCCTGCCGGCACATGGAGCTTCCATGTTGCTGCCAAAGAAGGGGAGGAAGGGGAGATAACCCATACGGCCATTGGAGAACTGGATGTTTCGGTCATAACCGGTGCGGATCTGTCTATAAGAAAAAGCCACAAGGGAAATTTTTCAATAGAACAGAATAATGATTACACCATCAATGTCAGCAACCTGGGGCCTGAGGCGGAGAGCGGAATAATAACAGTCACAGATACCCTGCCCGCGGGCATGACTTATGTATCAAGCACAGGCGCAGGCTGGACAGTGAATACTTCCGGGGATCCGACCATAACATGGTCATATACTCCGTCACCATCAATACTGCCGGGCGAGGAACTTCCGCCGATAACCCTAACGGTTTTTGTGGAAGAAGACGCGCCGGCTGAAGTTACAAATACGGCAACTCTTTTTGGACAGAGTAATGACAATTATAGCGGCAATGACTCTTCCACTGACACGGCATCTGTTGTGGAGCTGGGTATTGCAAAAGAGGCAACCGTCACGAAAGGCGGAGCCTACTGGCCGGATGACCTTGAGATTGCCTCGGGCGCAGACTACACCATAACAGTAACAAACAATGGTTCCGGAGTTATCGACAACATAGAGGTGTCGGATATTCTGCCTGACGGGGTTACAATCAAGTCTGGCACTGTTCCGCAGGTGACAGTGCCCTCCAAATCAATAAGGGTAACGGAATACTATCTGGCAAGCGGTCAATTCACCGGCACGTCATACAATCTCCCGCTGGATAATGACCTGGCGCCCAATTACTTTGTTATTGTTCAGGGCAGCGACGGAAAGGGAAATTCCGGAAGCCATGACAGGGGCCCCGATGAAAATTACGCGCGCCTGACTGCCGACCCATTCGGCACAGGAGACCTTGGGGTCTCGTCGGCAGATAATATCATCAGACTTCAGAGAGGCCATGCGCAGGATTCATGGGTAGGTGTTGTAACGGTTGTGGAATCCCTTGGTGATTTTACCGGAAGCGGTTTTGTTCTCAGGGATGTTAACGGGGTCACACACAGCGGGTCTGCAACAAGCGGAAGCGTAGGTTCCCTGGGCTGGACGAATATTAATCAGGTCATGCTTATGGGCGGATATAACGGGGCAGGCTGCAGCACTTTGGAAG
>CAZJOB010000616.1:0-2058 GCA_964547435.1 uncultured Desulfatiglans sp.
CCTCCGTAGCAGTGCTACTGCGGAGGACGGGCGCTCAGGGTGACAGGCATCGGGCGCGGCTGCAGATATTTACCTGGCAAATTTCTTAATTAAAACAGGTCATTAATCCTTTGAGAAATTCACATTGACTTTGCTTTAATGCCTGACTAGACTGACTAGTGTCAATTGGGCAGGAGGTAATATGGGAGCGACATGGAAATTGCAGGATGCAAAGGCAAAATTCAGTCAGGTAGTTGAAGACACATTAAAAATCGGGCCGCAGTTTGTGACCCGCAGAGGTCAGAAATCCGTGGTTGTAGTATCAGTGGAGGAATATGAAAAACTGACCTCGCAAAAATCAACATTTAAGGAATTCCTGATAAACTGTCCGAAAATAGATAATAATTTTGAATTTGAAAGACAAAAAGATAACCCGCGGAGTATTGAATTTTGAATTACCTGTTAGACACCTGTGTGATATCAGAGATTGTAAGACCTTCTCCTGAGAAAAAGGTAATTGAATGGATAAACATCACCCCGGATGAAAGACTGTTTTTATGCGTTGTGACCGTAGGAGAAATACATAAGGGGCTGTCAAAACTTCCCGAGTCAAAGAAAAAGAACCTGCTTGCAAACTGGTTGAATACCCTCCTGGTAGATTATCAAAACAGAATATATCCCATTGATCTGACAGTAGCGGAAAATTGGGGAATCATTCTGGGCAGGGCAGAAAAGGCAGGCAGCCCCGTAGCCGCGATAGATGGTTTGATCGCAGCCATAGCCCGCACACACAACCTGATCCTGGTAACAAGAAACGAAAGTGACTTTGCCGGCTGTGGCATCACAACCCTTAATCCATGGGCAACCTGTCCGGACTGATAATATAAAACATGGTTAAAAAACTTCCAAAACTGTTTAACAAAAAAATCGATCGCGCGACCTCTATAACAGTGTTCATTATCTTTTGCGTCCTTGGCTTAATGATTCCCTGGATCGCCAAATCCTCCACCATAGATATATTTGTCTCCGGTTCCACAATTATGCTGATTATCGCGGCTCTTCCGATATTTCTCCTGCTGATCCTGATTCATGAACTGGGGCATGCTTTCGGAGGCTTTATTACCGGCCAGAAGTTCTACATGCTGACTGTCGGGCCTCTGGGCCTGATAAAACAGAATGGACAAATAAGATTTAAATGGATTACCAGGTCCGGTCTGATTGGAGGCTGCTCGTATCTGCCGGATAATAGTGACAACCTGATCCGGACAAGGATGATCATTGTATTAATGGGGCCTCTCTTTACGTGGATTTCATTTTTCATTTTCATTGTTGCAGGAATCAGGCTCAGATCAGCAGCGCCCCTTTATTCCGACCTGTTCATTCTGGCATCCATTATCGCAGGGATTCTTGCGCTGTTTGATTCTGTCCCGGCAAAGGGAAACGGGTACTACAATGACACCAGGCAGTTCATTGACCTGTTAAAAAAAGAGCCTTCAGCAGAAGAACTGGCTGATATTATACATCTTCACAATAAATCAATATCCGGCACGCGGCCTCGTGATCTTGATCTGGAGATCCTCCGGCGCGGTCTTGAAACTCAGTCAGCTAACCTATCCTATCAGGCAGTTCTTCGAATGGCCGCATACTGCTGTTGTCTTGACTCCGGTGACGTATCACAGGCAAAAACTCATCTTGATAAGGCCATTGAGAATTTCGAAGAGATCGCCAAAGGCATCCGCCAGTCCTTTGCACTGGAAAAGGCCTTTTGCGCGGCCTTTTTTGATGATGACCTTGAAACAGCCCGTGAATGGATGAAAAAAAGTAAGGGTGGCTTTGTTTCACCCCATGTCCGCGCTCGTGCGGAGGCGGCAATAGCCGCGCGATCGGGAGACATAGAGACAGCGGAAAAGAAGATAAAAGAGGCTCGTGAGGATCTTAAAAAGACAATTGATAAAGGCGGCGCTTATCTGGAGGAGGATCTGCTCAGACAGATTGAAGAAAACATAAAAGAAGGTTGGGAGGAGAATAATGGAACCGTTAAGATCTGATTGGAAGAAATTCAGGGATTCTCTTGATGAA
>CAZJOB010000617.1:0-2055 GCA_964547435.1 uncultured Desulfatiglans sp.
GGCAGGATTATAGCATAAAAGAATTTAAAATTAAATTCCTGTTAGAAAAAAGAAATCGGGATTGGATATATGCGAAAAAATCCCGCAAATATGAAATATTTGAAAAATACATGGCAGTTGTTATAGTATTAGGAAAGTTTTTATTTCGGAACAAACTTTTCATGTATCAATTCAACGGAGGTATAATGTATAAAAACACAAAAAAACAATTTATGCTCCTGGTTCTTGTTCTGATTTCTTCGGTTCTCTGCTTGAATGCAGACGCTGATAACTCTAAGAAGGTCCCGGATTTTACCCTCAGGGATCTTTCAGGGGCTGAGGTGTCCCTGAGCCAATACAAAGGAAAGGTAGTGTTGATCGACTTCTGGGCCACATGGTGCGGTCCCTGCAGGATGTCCATTCCCGAGCTTGTAGATCTGCATAAAAGATACGAGGATAAAGGTCTTGCGATACTGGGTATCTCAATGGATAAGCCGGGCCGTACAGACGACAGAAAGATTGCAGACTTTATTAAAAAGTTTAATGTCAAATACAAGGTCATGCGTACCGACCAAAAGGTAAACCGGTTATTTTTCGGAGACCCGAACGCCCGATCCGCCATGCTGCCGACATTCTTTATTATTGACAGGGATGGGATGGCGATGAATGTGATAAAAGGCTATAGTCCGGGGGCAATTGAAAAAGTCCTGAAAAAGATTTTTTAACGATGATAATAGACGCATATATTTCCTTCGTGTTTCAGGGATCACAGAGAGCGTTACAGAGAACTGAGCGGAATTATTTAATATTTAAAGGGGTAACATGGAACAGGATTTTTACCAGATACTCGGCGTCAAAAAAGAGGCGTCCCAGGACGAGATAAAAAAGACCTACAGAAAGCTGGCAAGAAAATGGCATCCTGACATCAACCCGGGCAACAAAGAGGCTGAACAGAAGTTCAAGGATATTTCCACGGCCTATGACTGTCTTGGCAACAGAGAAAAGAGAAAACTGTATGACGAATTCGGCAAGGACGCGCTTAATGCCGGATTTGACGCCGAAAAGGCAAGAGAATACAAAAAGTGGGGGGCCTATGAACAAAAGGGCGCGCGTGAAGGAGGCGCCTCATGGTCGGGCCGGGATTTCGGCAGATATCAGAGCTATGAGGACATCTTCGGCGACCTTTTTGAAGGGGCGGGGACAGGCCCCGGTGAATTTAAAAGCGCCGGTGTATCAAAGGGCCGGGACATGGAACATGAAATGACCATTGACCTGATATCCGCGTTAAAGGGTTTTGAGACCGATCTTTCAATGCAGACAACAAAGCCTTGCCAGACATGCAACGGCTCGGGGATGGATCTTTCTGCCGGAATGTCAAAATGTGCCGCGTGCGGCGGCTCAGGCAGAATGAATGTTGCCGACGGCCCCATAAGCTTTACAAGACCCTGCCCTGTTTGCCATGGACACGGGCAGACAGGAAAGCTGTGTCCGGATTGCTCGGGCAGCGGACAGATCCCTGCCACGGAAAGGATAAGAGTGACAATACCCGGCGGCGTTAAGGAAGGCTCAAGGGTGAGGGTCGCCGGAAAGGGGGAACCTGGCCAAAATGGCGGCAGGCCGGGGGATCTCTACCTGGTGATACACATTAAAACCCATGAAATACTACGAAGAGAAGGCGACGACCTTTTCATGGAGGTCCCTGTAACAGTAGCCGAAGCAGTGGCCGGAGCAAAGATATCGGTTCCCACGATCGACGGCAGGGTTAATCTAAGAATTCCTTCAGGCAGCCAGAGCGGTCAGACGCTTCGAATGAAGGGCAAAGGAGCTGTAAACACAAAGACCGGCAAAAAGGGGGACATGATGGTAAAGATTGTTGTGAAGGTGCCCCAGACAGACAGCAGCGAGGTCATTGAAGCGGCAAAAAAGATGGATTCATATTACAAAGGGGATATAAGGGGAAATATAAGGCTTTAGTGGGATGTGCGATGTGTGATGTGCGATGTGGGATATGGGATGTGGGGTTTGTGATGTGAGATGTGGGATGTTAGTTGTGGGATGAGACCTGAAACCCGACAC
>CAZJOB010000618.1:0-2041 GCA_964547435.1 uncultured Desulfatiglans sp.
TCTTGCCCGGATTGATACCCATACGGATGAGAGTGAAGGCGGCATTCAGGCTCGTAAATCAGTAAAAAATGGCGCAGGGCTTATGTAAAAATATATTATAAAAAGTTGCAGTAAAAGCCCTGCGCCTTGTGCCTTGAGCCCCCTGGCCCGCCATAGCCTATATGGCTGTTTCGGGGCGAAGGCGGTTGTGCCAATTTTCTCAATTATCTATAACTTATCGAAATAACTCATAATAAAATTTATTTACAAAATATTCATAAAATGTAATACATTTTATATTAAACAATTGACATTAAAAAATATCATCTTTATAATTTATTGTCACTGTTGAGATTTGACAAGAGTATCAAGGCTATATACTAAAAGAGAAAAGGAGATCAAGATATGAGATGGGGAATGGTAATAGACCTGGTAAAATGCACAAGGTGTCATGCTTGTGTCGCCGCCTGCAGGATAGAACACTTCCTTCCGCTGCATGTCACGTGGCCCAGATTGCTGGCTCTTGAAACAGAGGTCATGGGAGTCCCGGAAGTAACCACTTTTCCTGTGAGGTGCAACCAGTGTAAAGACGCGCCCTGTGTCAAGGTATGCCCCACAGAGGCAACCACACAGAGAGAAGATGGTATTGTGGTGATCGACCCTAATAAATGCATAGGGTGCAGATATTGTGTAATAGCATGCCCTTATCAGAACCGAACCTTTTTGTCCAAGGACAAAGACCCGGGATATTTCCCCGGATATGAGCTGACAGGTTTTGAAAAAAAGGGAAGGGAAATCTATCCTCATCAGATAGGTACAACTGAGAAATGCAACTTCTGTGTGGAAAAGATCGATGCCGGTCTGGAAAAGGGGCTTATACCGGGAAAGGATCGTGACGCCACTCCGGCATGCGTAAATGCCTGTCAGGCCAGGGCAATGACCTTTGGAAACCTTGATGATCCTGACAGTGAGGTGTCGGTTCTTATCAGGGAAAGAGGGGGTTTTACGCTTCAGCCTGAATACGGCACTGAACCGTCGGTTTTTTATGTTGACGGCAAGATAGGCGGAAAATCAAACATAGCGCCCATTGAAGCGCAGACCGGCAGTTACATGCAGCATTTGAGCACAGTCGATGAAGACTCGAAAAAAAGACTGGCCGGACTTACTGAAGAATAAGGAGGAAGAAGGAATGCAAACACAGACATCTCGTCAATGGATGATATCACATGAATGGATGGTCAAACCCATGGCGCAAAAAGAGTGGATTGAAAGGCAGGGTCTTCTTGTCTGGCTGTCGGAGGTGTTTTCCGCGCTGGGCACCGGTCTTTATATTGTATCTATATTTGTTGACAACTGGTGGGGGGCCCTGGTCGGTTATATTTTAGTCATGTTTATTAAACTTCCCCTTCATCTTCTGTATCTGGGAAAGCCCCTCAGGTTCTGGCGGACAATGCCGCCCTTCTCAGGCGCCTGGAGGACGTCATGGATAGCAAGGGGCGTGGTTTTTACGATTATCTTCAGCGGGTTCGGCTTCGTTCAACTGGTTACATCATATCTCCTGAATTATACTGACATCCTTACCGGTCAGGCTCTAAGCGCCATCTATTATTTTGACATACTGATGAAGATAGGCGGAGGGATCTTTGCCGTGCTTACAGGCATCTATTGCGGATTTATGATGAGCTTCTGTAAGAGCGTGCCGTTCTGGAACACAGGGATACTGCCCATTGTTATTCTGAACGCCGGTATAGCGGACGGTCTGGCGCTGATTATGGGGATAGGGCTTTTTACGGCTGATGTAAATATTCATGCAGTGGAATTTGCCAGCCGTCTGGTACTGGGAATCAACGCCATTCTTCTGGCCACATATCTGATGAATGCGAGTTATCAATCTGCCACGGCAGAGCTTTCAGTAAAGGAAATGCTTTTCGGCAGTGTGGCGTTAATATTCTGGGTAGGCATTGTGCTATTCGGGATTGTCATACCCCTGGTAATATCCTTTATAAGCATGTTCACGGGAGAGGCAACCTCCCCATTATTGATAGCGGCCATTATTTGTCAT
>CAZJOB010000619.1:0-2040 GCA_964547435.1 uncultured Desulfatiglans sp.
GCTCCCATACTAAAAGACATCTCCTTCAATATAAAAAGGGGTGAAATGGTGGCCTTTGTGGGTTCCACAGGCGCCGGGAAAAGCACGCTGATTGACCTGATCCCGAGATTCTATGATCCCATAAAAGGGTCCATACTTATTGACAACATCGATATAAGGGATATTACCCTGACCTCACTCCGCAGACAGATAGGCATAGTCAGCCAGGAGGTTCTTCTTTTCCATGACACGATCAACTGCACCTCATCCGATGTAGATATGGAGGTAGTAAAAGCCGCGGCCGTAGCGGCCCACGCCCATGATTTCATTATGGAACAGCCGGATCAGTACGAAACCATGGTGGGGGATCGCGGCACCCTCCTCTCGGGAGGACAGAAACAGCGCATATCCATAGCCAGGGCAATACTTACTAATCCCTCCATACTGCTTCTGGACGAGGTGGCTTCCGCCCTTGACGCGGAAAGTGAAGAACTTATTCAGAAATCCATAGAATCCCTGAAAGGCAGATGCACTATTTTCGTAATCGCGCACAGGTTGAGCACGATCAGAAATGCCGACAGGATCTTTGTATTGGAAAAGGGCCGGATAATTGAATCAGGGACGCACAAGGAACTTATGGATCTAAACGGCAGATTCCGCCAGCTTCATGACATGCAGTTTCATACCTAGGTTATTCCTAATAAATCATCAAGCTCTTTCAGTGAAAGGCCATGCACTCTCACTATCTTGTTTCTGGATTTCTCTCCCCTTAAAATTTCCATATCTCTTTTGGGTTTTTTAAGTTTTTTTGACAGAAATGATATCAGTGACTGGTTGGCCTTGCCGTCAACAGGGGGTGCAGTGATCTTTATCCGGTAGGTGTCACCCTCTTTTCCCAGAACTTCATCCCTCGAAGATTTAGGGATCAGCCTTATTTTTAAATCAGCGTAAAGCCCGGGTAATTTTCTGTTGTCTGTCATTTTGTCCATCAGCCTGAAAAATTTGCAGTTAATTCGGGTTGAATTATTATACTGTATATTATAGATTGCTTATAAATATCAATTGATTTGTATTGGAGCACCCATGCCTTTAATTGAAGCGGTAATCGATATTATTATTATTCTCCTCCTGATAAGACTCCTTATCAGGCCAAATGAAGCGCGTTTTAACGGAATCTTCAGCCTGATTTTTCGAATAACAGATCCCCTGCTGAAACCGGCTTTTTCCCTTATTCGAAATGATTTCAAGGCCATAATCCTGAGCGTATTTGTTCTCGTCCTCATCAGGGGCGCTCTGTATATGCCAGTAAAATCCGTTTCCATCATTGCCGGCGCCGGATTAAGTTTTCTTAATCTTTTCAGACTCCTGTTTCAGTTTTATATGGCAATCTGGATTATCTCGATTCTTTCAAAGGAGAGTTACGGCAATGCCTTAATAAACATGGCTCAAAGGGCCTTCCTGCCTCTCAGCGCATTCTCTTCCCGGATCGGAATCCCTCAAAGGCATTTTTCCTTTTTTTCATTCATGGCGCTATGGATCATATACAGCATCATAGCCTACCTGCTATATCATATTATACTTTACGGGGCTGTACTTTCCGGAGTCTCTATCATTCATGCCTTCGGTGAAGGGCTGCTTCTGATTATCGGGTTATTTCCCGGATTTTTCTCTATTGTTATCATCATCGGGGCGCTCCTGTCCTGGGTCAGTCCGGACCCCTATAACCCGGTGGTTCAGGCCATTTACGGCATCAGCGAGCCTCTGCTCGCTCCTTTCCGAAGGTTGATCCCGAACCTGGGAGGGATTGACATATCGCCAATCATAGCGCTTATCTGTTTTCAGTTTGCAGGAAGGTTTATGCAGCAGTTAATTGCGAGTATATTAAAGACAATATGATAAAGTTGAAAAAAATATTAGAGCAGGCCATAAGCCGGGTTCTGTTTTCATAAGAGCGCTTAAACGCCCCTCTGAACGATGACCATTCATCTAGCCCTGGCGTTGCCGCCAGGATCAAGCGACCTACCCGGGGATTCAGGCGGACCACCCTCAAGCTCCCCTTAT
>CAZJOB010000620.1:0-2018 GCA_964547435.1 uncultured Desulfatiglans sp.
GTTCTCCAGTTTTATAATATCCTGCTTTTCCATTTTAAGGGCGGAAAAGACAAAGGCGCATCTCCCTTTGGTTCTTTCTACTACACCGGCATCTTCAACAGTCAGATCCTTGACATTTTCGGGAATGTCTCTGTCCATATACCATCTTCCCTCAACCGCGTTCCGGTACTTTTTACCGGCTGATCGGGGAGAAGCAGCCACGTATTTTACTTCAAACCACGGGTGATTATCCAAAAGCCTGATATAATTCTGGCCGATAATCCCCGTCGCTCCAATCACACCTACTGCAATTTTTTCCATCTCTTATCCTCCTCTGTCATTGAATTGAGGCCTGATATATTTGATTATATCAGGCTATACCCCTGTCTTCCGGAATGAGCAAAAAAAAACCCCGGCACTGTTCGTGTCGGGGCCCGGTATTGTCTGTTTATTATTAAAATTTAATCGATCAAAATAACTCCCGATCCACAGGCATACCAGGCCCATTGAGGCATGGTTCGCTTCGTTGTGGCAGTTATGCCGTATCTGAAGTTATTTTGATTATATGTCATCTTGGATAATCATCCTTTTTTAGGTGGAAGAATTCTCTTATGAAACAGCAGACATGTCAAGGAAATTTATGTAGCTCCGGAATCTGAATATTACATGGATTTCTCCTTTACCTGTTTCCCAATTGATATTTTGAATTACGACCCGTATTTCACTGTCAAAAAAAATAATTTTTAATAATAATCTTTTATGAGAAATTTTATAACATCATATCATCCAGATACTCTGACGCCGGATCAACACCAGTTACAAGCAAATGATCTCTAGCGCGAGTGCAGGCGACATAGAGCAGATGACGTTCGGTATTGTAGACTTCTTCCAGATCCGAATCATCTGTTACATTTTCAATTCTCTCCTGTAAAGGGATAACCTCATCATCGCATGCCATTACAGCGACAGCACGGAACTCAAGCCCTTTGGCAAGGTGCATAGTGCAGATGGAAACATAACCGCTGATTGTCTCAACTTTATTATCGAGAATAATGTAAGGAAGCCCTGCAGCTTCAACGGCTAAACGGCTTCTATTCAATTCCGAAGCAGACCGGACAAAGACACCCAGTTCATGTGGTAATAATCTATCGCTGCTCTTTTCAGTAATCCACTTGCTTACCGCTTTGATTTCATCCTCATGTGTGTCAAAGACCAAAATATTCGGTTTTGGACCATTAAACACTGATATAGTGCCTTTTCTTTCTTCTATGTTGCCGTCAACGTCGGACAATTCCGGACCAAGAAGGAGGTCCGCTTGAATCCTTATCTGATGTGATGTCCGATAATTGATTCGCAATGTGCGGGATCTACCCCGGATATCAACTCCTAATGCCTTCCATGAGAAAGGTTGTTGAAAAATACGCTGCCCCAGATCGCCTGCAAAGAAAAGGCTGTTCGGTCGCCCCAGAGACAGGCCCGCAAGAAATGACAACTGTGGTGGACTTATATCCTGGGCTTCATCAATTACTGTGAAATCAAATGGAGGATTTTTTATCTTTTTAAGCCGGTCGGACAATCGCATGAACATGCCTGATTCTGTCACCAACCCATGGTCAGTTAGAAATGAATTAACCTGCTCAAAAACAGACCATGCTATGATACGTTGTTTTTCGGGCAACCTCGTTTTCCTGCCAAGCCTGCTGAAATTCTTATATGCATCCCATGAAGTTATTTGCCAGGCATCAATAATGTCTTCCCATTCATTTAAAAGGAAATACATAGAAAATCTGTTTTCTTTAACTTGCGAACATGCCTCTTTTAAAATCTCCCGTATCCTTTCTCTGGACACGACATTAGGCTTGCCGAAGTATACCTCATATAGTCTTCTACCGATTGAACTCATCGAATGGACTTCAAGACGTTCTGCTATGGAAGGTTCGTTGCTGATTAATCTTTTCAGTTTTGTTCTTAGAGCATTTGAGAGGGTATCGGAAAAGGTTGCAAGCAGTACCCTGGCGTCAGGATATTTACGGGCCAGG
>CAZJOB010000621.1:0-2017 GCA_964547435.1 uncultured Desulfatiglans sp.
CATTCCCGCGAAGGCGGGAATCTATAAGTGCCTGAAATAACTGGATTCCCGCCTTCGCGGGAATGACGAAAAGGGCACACAAATGCATTCTCGGACAGCCTCCAAGGAAAAGTAAACTCCGGACAGAAAAGACAATGTGTACTTATAAATTTACAAGCAAAAGGAGAAGCAATATGAAAAAGGCGATATGTGCAATATTTTGTTTTGCGGTTGTTTTTTGTGTTTTTCCTGTTACGGCATTTGCAGGCGATTTCAGCGACAGAGCCATAGTGGTGTTTCAGGAGCTTAAAAAACTGAATGAAGAATCTGCTGCCGCTTTTATGTCCGGTGATACTAATTTTCAAAAGGAAAAGGGGCAACTGCTTGCTGATAGAAAGAACGAATACTCCGGTATACTGAAAAAGCTTCCCGGAGAATACTGCGCTGATCCTCAGATAGATCTACTGAGAGAGTTCATGAAGACCTTAATCGGTACAACAGATGAATATCCTACTTATGTGTTTGCCGAGCTTTACACATGTGATCCGGACAGGGTCACAAAGGAAATCCTTTTACTGGAACCCGAAGATAAAAGGAAAATATATGATGATCTGGAATGGGGATTTAAAAATATTAAATACAAGGTGGAGTCTCGTCCAGATTATAAAGAGTTGAAAGATAAACTTGGCGACCTTAAAAGCACGGTCCGGGGAAAATAGGTGCACCCTTAAATAAAAATGAAATATGTAGGCGCGCATGTCAGTATAAGCGGAGGCGTGGAAAATGCCCCTCAAAACGCGATAAATATCGGGGCGAAGGCCTTTGCAATGTTTACGAGAAACCAGAGGCAATGGCTTTCAAAACCCCTGACTGAGAAAAATATCACACGGTTCAGGGATGCATGCCATGAGGGAGGTTTTGATCCCAGATATATTCTCCCCCATGACAGCTACCTGATCAATCTCGGACATCCTGAAGAAGAAGGTCTTGAAAAGTCACGGGCCGCGTTTCTTGATGAGATGAGACGCTGCGAACAACTGGGCCTTTTATACCTTAATTTTCACCCTGGAAGTCACCTGAATAAGATCGATCCTGAAGAGTGTCTTGACAGGATCGCGGAATCCATTAACCTTGCACTTGAACGTACATCGGGTGTAACCGCAGTATTAGAAAACACCGCGGGTCAGGGTACCAATATGGGCAATCGGTTCGAACACCTTGCCAGAATAATTGAAAATGTCCATGACAAGAACCGCGTTGGGGTCTGTCTGGATACCTGTCATACCCATGCCGCTGGTTATGATATCAGGACAGCCAGGGCTTTTAATAAAACACTCAGGGAGTTTGACAAAACAGTAGGTCTGAAATACTTAAAGGCCGTTCATCTAAATGATGCGAAAAAACCCCTTGGCAGCCGTGTAGACAGACACGAGAGTATAGGAAAAGGACTGCTTGGGCCTGAGCCGTTTAAATTTATCATGAACGATCCGCGCTTTGATAACATTCCCCTGGTTCTTGAAACGCCTGATCAGTCCATATGGAAAGAGGAGATTGAATTGCTGTACAGCATGGTGGAATAAAACATACTGGCGGTCCCATTCCCATGGAAAAGGACAAAGAAAAATGCCACGTCTTGGTGTGGCGTTCAATTAAAATACATTGAAAGCCACTAAGCTCCTAAAGCCAAACACAGAAAAAATGAGAAATATTAAACATTGACGATCAGACAATTTTGTTTTTTAATAAAATACAGTCTGACAGCTACGTCAAGAAACCTGGGACAGGGTATCAGCGATAGAAAACAGTCTCCTCATAAGAATTTGTGGGTACAAATACTGATAAACAGTAAAACGAAAGATGTGTTCTGTTGTTATTTCTGCCAAATAGGATCTTATGTCTTGATTATGAGATAAATTATTGTATCGCCCCTACGAGGCTTTGTTTTGTTTGATAATGTGTTTTCTATTAACATGCCACCCCTTCAGGGGTTAATAAAACAGTGTCCTGATCTATGGATAATAAATAACAGCACCGGAGG
>CAZJOB010000622.1:0-2011 GCA_964547435.1 uncultured Desulfatiglans sp.
ACAAGGCTATCAAATTTGTAAGCCTGTTTTTCACGGGTTCTATAAATTTTAATTGAGACACAGTCTGTTCGCTCAGAATGACAATTTTAAATTGTATATCATAGAATAATAATGCGAAATTAATGAGTTATGCCCTTTGAGATAAGAAATTCGGGTATAGCCACATTTTTCTTAATTTTTATCCACTCATTCCATCCTGATATATCTTTATACAGCACATATAAATGGTATGCATATTGCAATATTGATATCCGGATGAGTGCGGTTTTTTATATGCACGCGTCTGTATTTATAAATTTTTAAAAGAGATATCAAATAATTACAATCCAAAGGCAGAATAAATGGAATTTCTGAAAATAAGAAAATTTTTCCTGTTCAGCATGATTCTCCCTGTGACATGCCTTCTTTTCTCAGGATGCGCCTCTTCCATTAACACGATCAGCAGTGCGAACAACAGCGCAAGCGGGGCCACTGAACAAAAGGAAGATTATGATGAGATACCATTTGCCACTCCCGAGGTTATCAGTCTGCACGAGGCCAATCTTGCAAAAGAGTATACCATAGGTCCGGGAGACAGAATACATATCGAGATATGGGACAGGCCGGAATTGACCGGTGAACACCTCGTAGGCCCCTATGGTGATATTTCCCTGCCTTTGATAGGTGAATTCCACATAGGGGGTAAAACAAGAAATGACGCCACAAAAGCAATAGTGACTGCCTATGATAAATTCTACGATGATCCTGTCGTGACCGTAAAGATGCTTGAATATATGAACAACAAGGTCTATGTCCTCGGCAGGGTTTCCAATCCGGGGATCATCCATCTTGCCGGCTCAGCGACTCTTCTTGAGGCGCTCTCAATGGCAGGTGGTCTTCCCACACAGGCGGAGTCTGCGTTCCTTTCAAAATGCTATATCATCAGAGGTAAAGAGCAGATTATATGGATCGACCTGCGTCAACTGCTTGGAAAGGCAAACCTCAAATTGAATGTAGGTCTGGCGAACAATGATATTATATATATCCCTGATTCTATCGACGCGTCTGTCTTTGTGATGGGCGAGGTCAGAAACCCGGGATCATATCCGATTCGGAATCCGGGAATGTCCTTTCTTGATGCCATCAATCAGGCAGGCGGTCCTACCGAAGATGCCAACATAAACAGAATAAGACTGGTAAGGGATATGAGGGAACGTGATGGTTCAATGATCATTGACCTTGACAGGATAATATCAAGAGGAGACCTGTCCCATAACCGGATTATGAAGGACAATGATATTATTTATGTCCCAAGAAAGGGCATTGCCTCTTTCAATTACTATCTGAGGCAGATCGATCCCTTTTTGAGGACATTTATCACCGGAAATATTGTGCAGGAAGAGATACTTAAATAGAGAAGACTATAAAAAAACTATGACCGAAACAACACGACAGGATATTGTTATAAAGCCTAAAAAGCCCTTTGACCCGGTGGCTACTGTCATCAGGCACTGGTTCAAGATTGTCGTGTTCGGCGGCTGCCTGTTTATTTTATTATCTCCTCTGGCGCTGCTCCTGAAGAAACAGCACTACGAAGTAACAGGCAAACTGGTTGTATTGCCCGAGTCGGAATCAATGATGTCCCGAAGGGATGAAGGTTCTGTTGCAAGCTACTACAGCCAGTTTATTAACACGCAGATTGATGCCATAAAAAGTCCCCGAATACTTGAAAAGGCCATAGAGAATCTTACCCCGGAGACTAAAAGGCATTTTATGCCGGAGGGGATGTCCCTTTCATTTGCGGCAAAGCTGTTAAAATTCAGCCTTGATGTCAGTCAGCCCAGAAGCACACATTTTATCGATATAAAACTCTCCAAGGGCAATGGGACCGGAATTGCAGAAGCAGTAAACAGCATTATGGAAGTCTATATTGATGATTATCAAAAGGATGAGGAAGGCAAGGAATACAGGCGATTATCCTTCCTGCAGGCTGAAAAGGAGACCCTTGATTCCGAAATAGAAAAACAGACCG
>CAZJOB010000623.1:0-2008 GCA_964547435.1 uncultured Desulfatiglans sp.
TGTTTTATGACCAGTCACATGCCAGATCACACCATTCAGAATAACAGATTCATGATAGAGATTCTTCGCTTCGCTCAGAATGACAATGGTAAAACGCTCAGAATGAAAATTTTTACATCTTTGCCTTCAAGAACGCAACCTTGACAAAAAACGTCAGCTAAAATATTGTAGCGGTATATAAAATCAAGGAGCAATTGAAATGCATAGAAGAGTTGATCCGGCCTGCATAAATAATATAAAAGGGATAATTAAGAATAAATTCATTGCTGTTTTATTCATTTTTTACTGCGCGCTTATTGTTGCCTGTCCCTGTGAAGCAAATGCGGCGCCTGTTATTTCGGTTGATAATGAGGTCTATGACTTCGGGACTATACTTGAAGGTATTGTACTTACGCATGATTTTATTATAGAAAACAAGGGCGATTCTCCCCTTTTGATCCCAAGAGTAAGATCAACCTGCACCTGCGCCGTAGCGGATTATACCAGAGAAGTTCTTCCCGGTCAGAAAGGTTCGATTACCGTTGAATTTGACAGCAAAGGCTCCGGAGGAAGCACTGTCAGTTACAAGATACGCGTGGATACAAATGACCCCTTAAAAGGTAATTTTGATCTTGTCATAGCCGGACATGTTGATCCGATTGCCATTATTACACCGGAAAGGGCGATCCTTTCAGGCAACACGGGAGAAGATATCAAGACCGAACTGACCATTACTTCCGATGCCAGAAAACCTTTCAAAATAATATCAGCGGAGCCGAGGATCGGCGAAGATATATCATGCAGCATTAAGGAAATCGACAGCAGAGAACCTGTAAAATACCTGTTGACCATTAAAAATATCAGGCAGGAAAAGGGCAAATACAGGGATTACATTTACCTGGAAACAGACAGTGACATAAGCCCCGGAATTTCTATAAGGGTTAACGGGGAGATTCTGTAACAAAGACAGCAATCACACAGGGTGTAAGCTTATGGATCTTGGACTGAAAGATAAAGTATTTATGGTCGCCGCGGCCAGCAGGGGACTGGGGTTTGGTATAGCACAGGCCCTGGCAGAAGAAGGCGCAAGAGTTTCCATTGCCAGCCGCACTCAGAAAGACATAGAAAAAGCGGCAAAAGCCCTCAGGGAAGAAACCGGTTCGGAAATTTTAAGCGCTGTCTTTGACGCCACGAACAGCCAAAGTATCATTAACTGGACGAATGCGACCCTGAAACAATTCGGGGGCATTGACGGACTGGTCGTTAACGCCGGCGGCCCGGCAGTGGGTTTTTTTGACGATTTCAGCGATGATGACTGGACAAAGGCATTTGAACTCACCCTGCTTAGCGCTGTTCGAATGATTCGCGCTGTGCTTCCATTCTTGCGTGAAAGAGGCGGAGGCGCCATTGTAACAATGACCTCCTCTTCTGTAAAAGAGCCGATTGACGCGCTTATCCTGTCCAATGTGATGCGTTCCGGTGTAACCAGCCTTGCAAAAAGCCTCTCACGACAACTGGCAAAAGACAATATCAGGGTCAACAATCTTGTACCCGGCAGGTTTGACACGAATCGCGTAAGGGCGCTTGATAAAAAAGTTGCGGAAGGCAAGGGAGTCACACCGGAATCGGAAAGAGCGTCGCAGGAAAAACTGATACCCATGGGCCGCTATGGCATGTGTGAGGAATTCGGCAAGGCAGGCGCCTTTCTCCTCTCAACAGCATCATCTTATACCACAGGTGCAACCTTCATAGTCGACGGCGGGACAATGAAGACGGTGTGGTAGGGGTTAATATGTATGCAAAAAGATATGGATGCTAAACCCCAACGTCATTCCCGAGCTTGTTGAAAATCCCGACGCTGTTTTCGGGCCTGTCCCAACGCTGTTTTCGGGGACTCCGGAATCCGGTTTTTTTTGTTTTCACCATCTAATTTTTTTCTGGACAAACAAAGCCTCTCATAAACATAGTTGCGTATTGGCAATCTATAAAAGCATGATGGATTCCGGAATCAAGTTCCGGAATGACAAAC
>CAZJOB010000624.1:0-2004 GCA_964547435.1 uncultured Desulfatiglans sp.
CGATTATCTGCCCGGTTGTCAGAGAACGAACAGCGTCTATGTCATTCCCTTTTAGCTTAAGGATATTAAGAAATTCTGCCGCGGCCGTTGCACCCTCTTCAAGGGAACTCACAGTGTTGCCGGCCCCGCTTTCAAGGATTGCCTTGTGGAATTTTCCCTTTGCCGACGGCATTCCCATGAGGCTGCCGATGCTCATACCCCCGGCCGATTCGCCGAATACCGTGACATTATCAGGATCTCCTCCAAAGGCCTCGATATTGTCCCTTACCCACTCAAGCACGGCGATCTGATCAAGAAGACCTTCGCACCCGGTTGCCGGTATTCGACCGTTCGTGACCTCATTAAGATTCATAAAGCCCAGGGCCCCCAGCCGGTAATTAATGGTCGCTAAAACCACGTCGCCCCTGGTTACAATGTTGCTGTTTCTGTACATTGCATCAGACCCGGAGCCTATGATAAAGGCCCCTCCATGAATCCAGACCATAACCGGCCGGCGCTTATTATCAAGGCCCTTTGTCCAGATATTAAGAAAAAGACAATCCTCATTCTGGGTTTCATTTATAAATACAGGAATCACCTCGCCTCCCGGCATCTCGTTCTGGGGCGAGATAGCTCCAAACTCCATGACCGGTCTGACACCTTTCCATGGAGCAACAGGCTGCGGAGGCAGCCACCTGAGATTGCCCACAGGAGGAGCAGCGTAAGGCACGCCCCTGAATACGAATATTCCATTTTCAATAAGGCCCTCGATCTTTCCTGCCCGGGTATTAACTACAGCCTTTGCCCCGTCGATCATAAATCCTCCTTTTATGGTTATCAGTTTGATTTATCATAAAAATCCTATCCCATTCTGCATAATTGCCATTAACAACCTGCAAAATAACAATATTGTGTTAATTTTACCAATATTTTTAATTTTATAAAAAAAGTTTTTCAGGATAGGAAAATTTTGTTACAGAATAAGATGTTTCAAATTTTTAATGAGCTTTTGACTTATCAGCGGGAAGGCATTAAATTAATGCATATTAATTATGAATACAAGGATTATTAAGTGAATAAGAGACCGGGCAGGATAGCAGTGGGCTTAAGCGGCGGTGTGGATTCATCTGTTGCGGCAGCGCTTTTAAAGAAAGAGGGATATGATGTAATAGGCCTTTCCATGGAGATCTATGACGGGTCTATGACCATACCGGAATCAGGAAGACAGACGTGCTACAGCCCGAATGAGAGGATCAATCTGGAATCCGCTGCATCTGTGTGTGAAAAACTCGGAATCCCTTATTATGTGATCGACCTGAAAAAGGAATTCAGAAAACATGTAATTGATAATTTTCGAAACGAATATCTTAAAGGCCGGACACCCAATCCCTGTATAGTATGCAATCAGCGGCTTAAATTCGGCTTTATGCTGAATAAGGCAAGGGAATCCGGAATAGATATCGACAGGTTCGCGACAGGTCATTATGCCAGGATATACGAATCCGATGGCCGCCTTTTTCTGAAAAGATCCCAGGATTCCTCAAAGGACCAGACCTATTTTTTATATTCCCTTACACAGAAGCAGCTTTCTCACACCATGTTTCCTCTTGGAGAATACACCAAGGATGAGGTAAGAGAAATTGCCAGGGCTATGGGGCTTCAGACCTTCAAGCGGCCTGAAAGTCAGGATTTTCTGCCCGATGGCAATCGCAACCCCTTTTTCAGCAGCGATGAGATAAGTGAAGGGGAAATAGTCAACAGGGAAGGAGATATTCTTGGGCGGCATAAGGGAATAATATATTACACAATCGGGCAGCGAAAGGGGCTTGGCATCTCCTCGCCTGAACCGGTTTATGTGGCTGAAATTGATGCAATAAACAACAGAATTATCGTAAGTGACAAGGCTTCAATATACTCAAAGGGCCTTATCGCCAGTGACATAAACTTGATTGATGTTGATTTTTTAAAATCGCCCCGCTGTGCGGAAGTGAAGATCCGGTATAAACATAAGGGCGCATCTGCCAG
>CAZJOB010000625.1:0-1997 GCA_964547435.1 uncultured Desulfatiglans sp.
ACATGAGTCAGGGGCGTTATGGAATTCTCCCACCCACTTTCTGTTTTTCGAACACCCGTGAGATCTTCCTCAACAGTCACACTTATGAGGGTTTGTTCCGCCTCCAGTGAGTCCCACAGGATCTCAGCCTGATGAGGTTCCAGTGGAAGAACCATGTTTCCTGATTTCCATCTGAGGCCGTATTTTTGGGAGTTTTGCTGATCTCCGAACATGAGTGTGACACGGCTTGAAGAAACGGGCATGCTTTTTAACTGTGAAGGCGTTTCACCTTTACTGCGCAGTTCCTTCAGTATTTCGGTTTTAAGGTTTGATATGGATGAGCGTGACAGGTTGAATGTCAGAATTCCGCGCGCCCAGTAACTGCCGGTATCTCCGGTGCCTTTTCTGCCGAGATAGCGATAAAGCGTAAGGCCGTAGTCAGGGCTTTTGTCAGGAAGTCTGTCAAGAAAAGGAGGAGCCGGCGACACATACCACAGGCCGCTTTTTTCATGGTCACTGTAAACCCGCACACTCGAAATATCGTGAAAGTTATCCAGCCTGGGAGCAGCGCTGCAAACAGTCGCACTCAATAAGACAATTAAGATTAAAAAAGAAGATTTCATTAAAATATTATTCCCCACCTTCCTGGTTGACATTATCATTCATCTCTTTAAAAAGATCTTTAAGGTGGCTGGAACCGAAAAACTGGGTCAATTTTCCGGCATCCTGCCATTCGGGGGCAATGCGGGTCTCACCTGTCTCAGTGACGGCCTCGATCCTGTATCTGTATAGCAGGGGGTCCTTGCCCCTGTCTGAAGGAACAAAGATCATAAGTGTTTCATCTTCATTCCCGTCGATGGTCAAGGATACCTCTTCCTGCCGGACGGTTGCGCCCTCCACGGTGAAATAGGGCGACTCAATATGAATAATCAGTTTATACAACCCGAATTCTTCAAAAATACCAGGAATAGCCTCCAGACGAATTCTGCTGCCAGGCGAGAGACTGATTCCCTTTCTTGCCTTTGATTCGATTTGTTTAAGACATTCATCACAGCTTTGGTCAAGGGATGAAGTCAACCAGGCAACCTCAATGCTTTTTCCCAGAAGATTTTCGGACCCGGGCAGGCTGTTTAACCTTGCCTTTCCCGGTGAAATAGTTGAGGGATTTAATTTTTTGTGAAGACGTTCCAGTTTTCCGCCGGTAACACGATAGGCGTTGATGGCCTCAATAAGGATTGGAAAATCGGTTAAATTCTGAAAGGATGTTACAATATCACCCTTTATCCATTTATCAAAGCCTTCCAGACGGGATCCGGAAAAATAATCATAACGAATGCGAATTGGGATAGGGACAATCGTCTCTTTTACACTGACATTCAGGTTGCCGGCAATACCGTCTCCGGCTATCTGTGCCAGCACCTCTTCAGTCTCATCCTGAGTAAGCAGGAGTGTTAACCTGAATACCTGCTTCAGATGAGCGGGCGGGCTTAATGTTATCCTTTCTGAGGGCAGTTTGAGGCCTGTTGCCAGGGCCTGAAAATCCGCGGTTGATCCCAGACCGGGCAATGCCTTTATCGTGAGTGAATCCTGCGGTTTGAGACCGAGCGCCTGACGCAGAATGGCCTTGAGCAGTTGTGCATCACCTGCTCGCTGAGGCGCCTCCATTTCCGCTGTCATTGTAACTGAAGGCTGTGACCCTTCGGCTTGTGTGTTGTATTGAACGCTGAGTCTGTATCTGTCCCTGTCACGTTTCAGCAGAAATTCTCTGGGAATATAATAAAAAACACCCGGCGCGGCTATATCCTGAAATATCATATGGCTGTCCCAGCCGCAGGCCTGCTCCAGGTCTTCCAGAATTGATGAATCATCAATAACATCGCTCAAATCCAGCACTGCGAGCGGATCAGGCCCTTCGGGTTTTATGGTTTCCGAGGATGGCACAATAGGCTTCAGTTTTTCAAGTTTTAGAAGAGCGGGCCTTTTAATCTGAACGGCAGTAAGGGGTTTGAATTGCATAG
>CAZJOB010000626.1:0-1994 GCA_964547435.1 uncultured Desulfatiglans sp.
CTCTTTTGTTCTAATTTTTATCAGTATTTGTACCCACAAATTCTTATGAGGAGCCGTATTTTAAAACTAATCACTTGAGCTGCAATCAGATTTTGTGGTATGAAAATCCATTAATAAATCTTGATGAATTCGTAAAAAGCTGTTTTATGCCGCACGCGGCATGCTATAGGCGACGAAGTTAATTTTGACTTCGTTGGAAGTCCCGAAAACTGTCACTCCGGCGAAAGCCGGAGTCCATAACGCCCTTAAAACAATGGATTCCGGCCTTCGCCGGAATGACGGTTGTCGGACTTTTTACAGGTTCATCTATTTTTACTTTTAACTGTTTACTTTTAACTTTTAACTAATCACTTTTAACTGACGGAGACAGGAATTGAAAGGAATAATACTTGCCGGTGGATCCGGCACACGACTCTACCCGCTTACGCGCGTGGTAAGCAAACAGCTTCTGCCCCTTTATGACAAACCCATGATCTATTATCCCCTTTCCGTGCTCATGACTGCCGGGATAAGAGAAATACTGATTATCAGCACGCCTGAAGACCTGCCTCTCTTCAAAAAACTGCTGGGCACAGGGTCAAAACTGGGACTTAATTTTTCATACGCTGAGCAGCCTCATCCCGAAGGGCTGGCCCAGGCCTTTACAATAGGGAAATCATTTATCGGAAAAGACACTGTATGTCTTATTCTCGGAGACAATATATTCTACGGCCATGATCTCGAAAATACTCTCAGAAAGGCTGTCACACTTAAAAAAGGAGGCTTAATTTTCGGTTACATGGTAAAAGATCCTGAAAGATATGGTGTCGTTGAATTTGACAATAATAACAATGTGATAGGGATAGAAGAAAAGCCCGAAAAACCGAAATCCAGATACGCGGTGCCAGGTCTTTATATGTATGACAATGATGTTGTCTATATCGCGGAAAACCTGAAGCCCTCCGCGCGCGGCGAGTATGAAATAACTGATGTCAATCTTGAGTATCTGCGCAGAGGCGATCTGAAGGTGGAGCTGCTCGGAAGGGGATTCGCCTGGCTTGACACCGGCACCCATGAGGCGCTTCAGCAGGCGTCAAACTATGTTGAAACCATACAGGAAAGACAGGGCGTCAAGATCTCGTGTTTGGAGGAGATAGCCTTTCAACTGGGTTACATAAACTGTGATCAGTTGAAGGAACTGGCAAAGGAAAACAAAAATAATGAATATGGCCATTATCTTGAAAGGATAGCCGAAGAGGGGTAATAAATATCTATGACTCTTACTGTCAACACAACCGGCCTGGCCGGAGTCCTGCTCATTGAGCCGAGGGTATTTTCAGATGATCGCGGCTTTTTTCTGGAGACATATCATTTCCGCAAATATGCCGACAATGGCCTTGGCGCGGCCTTTGTTCAGGACAATCACTCCCATTCCAGAAAGGGCACTCTAAGGGGACTTCACTATCAGCTTAACCACGGCCAGGGCAAATTGATATATGTGGTCAAGGGAGAGATATTTGATGTGGCCGTAGATATACGCAAAGGCTCTTCCACCTTCGGCAGGTGGGTTGGAGAGCGCCTCTCCGAAGAAAACAGAAGACAGTTATATGTGCCCGAAGGTTTTGCCCACGGCTTCTGCGTGTTGAGCGATGTGGCTGATGTCATATACAAGTGCACGGACCTGTACGCCCCTGATGACGAACATGGAATCAACTGGGCCGATAATGATATAGGCATTAAATGGCCCATTAAAGACCCGGTGCTCTCTGAAAAGGACGAAAAAAATCCCATGCTGAAGGATGTGCCGGAAAGATTTCTGCCGGGTTATGTGAATAAAATATAAGGTTTACGGTATAAGGTTTACGGTTTACGGCAAAAATCTCCAAAATAACTTACCGTAAACCTTAGACCGTGTACCGTAGACCTTTTTCTTATTCCCACTCAATCGTGCTGGGTGGTTTTGATGATATATCATAGACCACGCGATTTACACCACGAACATTATTTATGATCCT